>JAFQWB010000036.1 GCA_017407725.1 Clostridia bacterium
GTGGGCGAAGAAAATACCGAGGAAGTATCTGATGAAAACTGCGAAGAGCCTTCCGAGGAAGAAAACGAGGAAGAAAACGAGGAAGAAAACGAGGAGGCTTCATCAGAGCCTTCCGAAGAGGAAACCGAAGACACAAAAGAAAGCGCAGAAATCGCAGAAGCGATCACCGAGGATGCGCCCTTTGAGAGCGAGGATGCTGAAAAGGAAGGAGAAGCGGAGATATGAGCGAAATGAAAAACGAGCGTTGCGATCTTCTTTTTGATGCCATTCTCTCGCTTAAAACACGTGAAGAGTGCTATAAATTTTTCGAGGACATCTGCACCGTGCAGGAGCTTCAGGAAATGTCAAAGCGAATTCTTGGTGCGACCCTTCTCGATTCGGGAATGGTCTACACCGACATTGTAAAAAAGACAGGTCTTTCGACCGCAACCATAAGCAGGATCAACCGCTGTCTTTCTTACGGAAGCGGCGGCTACAGACTTGCCCTTGACAGACTCGGAAAATCCGAGGAGAGTGAAGAAGAATGAGCCACACCGAGCAATACGGCGTTTTCGCCTTTTACTATGACAGACTTATGAAGAGCCTTGTCGATTATGACGGCTGGTACTTAGATCTCAAGGAGCTTCTTTTGGAAAATGGGCTTACCGACGGCAAGGATATTCTCGACATCGCGGCAGGAACGGGCGAATTTGCAAACCGATTTGCCCGCGACGGCTTTGGATCGATAGCAATTGACCTTTCGGGAGAAATGCTCTCGATAGCAAGAGAAAAGGCTTATTCCGAGGGAATAGAAAATCCCCCTCTCTACATATGTCAGGATATGAAATCGCTTGACCTTTACGGAACGGTCGATGCGGCGGTCTGCTGTCTTGACGGATTCAACTATCTTAAAAATTACAGCGAGCTTGAATGTGTTTTTGAAAGAGTGAGACTCTTTCTTTCGAAAGGTGCTCCCTTTATATTCGATATGAACACAAGATACAAATTTGAAAAGGTGCTTTCAAACAACACCTTTGTTTATGAGCTTGACTCGCTTTTCTGCACCTGGGAGAATTTCTACAACGAGAAAAGCTCGGTATGTCCCTCAAGACTTACCTTCTTTGCCGAAAATGATGACGGCACGTGGACACGCGAGGAGGAATTTCAGAAGGAACGCGCATTTGATGATAACAAGATAATAAAGCTCCTTCACAAATGCGGATTTGAAGAGGTATCGGTATACTCTTCACTCAAAAAGGACGCCCCGACAGACACGGACGAGCGACACTTCTTCGTATGCAAATAAAATAAAAAACCCGCTTTTGATTTTCAAAAGCGGGTTTTTGTTTGGTTAAAGAGTTATCTTTCTGTTTTTGGATGCAAAGGCGTAATCCTTGCGCTCGTGCATATATTCATCGTCGAAAAGCGAGCTGTTGACTATGTAGTCTGCGGTAGCCTTGTTGTTGGCGATCGGAACGTCATAAACCTGAGCAATTCTGAGCAGAGCCTTAACGTCGGGATCGTGAGGCTGAGAGGTAAGCGGGTCTGAGAAGAATATAACTATATCGATATCTCCCTCGGCAATTCTTGCGCCTATCTGCTGGTCACCGCCAAGAGGACCGCTGTTATATGCGTACACGCTGAGTCCCGTATACTTTTCAATTAAAGTTGCTGTTGTTCCCGTTCCGCAAAGAGTATTCTGCGAAAGAACGTTCTTGTTTACGGCGCACCACTCAATAAGGTCGCCCTTCATGTTATCGTGAGCAATAAGGGCTATTCTTTTGTTCTTTTCAATTTTTCTTCTTACTGTATTCATTTATATCATCCTTTTTCTTTTATCTGACTATATTATATAATGAACAAAGCTCTTTTTCTTGAATTTTGTGTTAACATTTGAGAGGATTTTTACACCTTTTCGACATTATTATCAAATTGTTTACAATTAGACAATGAACCCATAAAATTTATGTGATATCGTTATATATTAGAATGGGGGATAAGGGTTCGATTTTTGCAAAACCTTATCACAAACCATCCATAAACTGTAAAAAATAAAAATTTAACATACAAAAGGAGAACTTGACTTATGTGGCATTTAGGTAATCAGACGGTTGCCCTTGCCGAAGGAACCGGTAGCTTAAACGACTTTGTCGTTGCTCTTGTCGGATACCTTTCAATCTTTGCAGTTCTTACGGTAATTTACATTACCTGCCTTGTTATAGGTAAGGTAACGTCAAAGCCGAAGGCAAAGACAGTTAGTATCAAGACAGCAAGCGAAGCAACCGAGCCTGCGGTAAAGCCTCTTTCGGAGTTTGCAGACAGACGTGCTGCAGTTGCAGCCATAAGCGCTGCTATTGCCGAAGAGCTTGGCGAGGATGTATCAAGAATCAGAATCACATCAATCAAAAAAATCGGATAATTGCAGAATAACTGCGGAAAGGTATTTAAGGTATTTAATTATGAAAACTTACAAGGTAACCGTTAACGGATCTGTATATGAGGTAACCGTTGAACTCACAAACGAAACAGGATTTGCTACAGCTCCCGCAGCTTCTGCACCTGCAGCTGCTCCCGCTCCTGCAGCAGCACCCGCTACCGCTGCTCCCGCAGACGGCGCAAAGGTAAACGCTCCCCTTCCCGGAACAATTCTTTCCATCAACGCAAACGTTGGCGCATCGGTTAAGAAGGGTGACGTTCTTATGATACTCGAGGCACTCAAGATGGAGAACGAGGTTCTCGCTCCCTGCGACGGAACAGTTAAGAGCGTTTCTGTTACAAAGGGTCAGAGTGTTGAAAGCGGCGCTCTTCTTTGCGTAATCGGCTAAGAGGGTAGACCGATATGGGTATACTCAAAAACTTTTTACAGACAACGGGCATTGCCGAGCTTGTAGAGTCGCCCCTTTCTATCATAATGATAGCTATTTCGTGCGTACTTCTCTATCTCGGAATCGTTAAGAAATACGAGCCCCTTCTTCTCATACCGATTGCAACCGGTATGCTTCTCACAAACCTTCCCGGAATTGATATGTATCATTCCGAAATATTTGCTTGCACAGATGAATTCCTTGCGACTCATCCCGAATATATAGGCGATGCAATCGCTCACGGAATCAACTTCACAGAGCTTGCAAATAACGGCGGTCTTCTTGACTTCCTCTATCTCGGAGTTAAGCTCAACATCTATCCCTTTATTATCTTTATGGGAATAGGTGCAATGACAGACTTCTCTCCCCTTATTTCAAACCCCAAGAGCCTTCTTCTCGGAGCTGCCGCACAGCTTGGTATATTCATTACATACCTCGGCGCACGCTTCTTTGATTTCATAGGTCTTATCGACTTCTCACAGCTTCAGGCAGCTGCTATCGGAATTATCGGCGGAGCTGACGGCCCTACATCGATATTCTTATCGTCAAAGCTCGCACCCGAGCTTCTCGCTCCCATTGCGATCGCGGCATATTCCTATATGGCGCTCGTTCCGCTTATTCAGCCGCCTATTATGAGACTTCTTACAACAAAGAAGGAAAGACAGATCAAGATGACACAGCTTCGCCCCGTTTCCAAAACAGAGCGCATAATCTTCCCCATCTCGATCATCATTATCACATTTATACTTCTCCCCTCCGCAGTTCCGCTCGTAGGTGCTCTTATGTTCGGTAACATTCTTAAGGAGTCGGGAGTTTGCGAAAGACTCAGCCAGACACTTCAGAACGAGCTTCTCAACATCGTTACGATATTCCTCGGAATCTCTGTTGGTGCTACAGCAGTTGCAAGCAACTTCTTAAAGCCCCAGACTCTCGGAATAATTGCTCTCGGTCTTGTTGCATTCTCACTCTCGTCCGCAGGCGGCGTTCTCTTTGCAAAGCTTATGAACCTCTTCTCGAAGAACAAGATCAACCCCCTTATCGGAAGCGCAGGCGTATCTGCAGTTCCTATGGCGGCTCGTGTTTCTCAGAAGGTGGGACAGGAAGAGGATCCCTCCAACTTCCTTCTTATGCACGCTATGGGCCCCAACGTTGCAGGTGTTATAGGATCTGCGGTTGCGGCAGGTATATTCCTCAGCATCTTCGCATAAGAAAGTCCAACAGAAAGGATATTAGATCATGGCAAATAAATTACTTATTACAGATACCATTCTTCGTGACGCTCATCAGTCCCAGGCAGCTACACGTATGAGAGTTGAGGATATGCTCCCCGCATGTAAGACTCTCAACGAGATGGGATACTGGTCGCTTGAGTGCTGGGGCGGTGCAACCTTCGACTCCTGCATGAGATTCCTTGGAGAAGATCCGTGGGAAAGACTCCGCACGTTAAAGCGCGCTCTTCCCGACACAAAGCTCCAGATGCTCTTCAGAGGTCAGAACATTCTCGGCTACAAGCACTATGCTGACGACGTTGTTGAAGGATTTGTTAAAAAGTCCATCGAAAACGGAATTGACGTTATCAGAATCTTCGACGCGCTTAACGACGTAAGAAACCTTGAAGCGGCAATCAAGTACACAAAGCAGTACGGCGGTATCTGTGAAGCCGCAATGAGCTACACAAAGAGCCCCGTTCACGACATTGATTATTTCGTTGACCTTGCTATCGAATTTGAAAACAAGGGCGCAGACGTTATTTGTATCAAGGACATGGCAAACCTCCTTCTCCCTTACGAGGCTTTCGAGCTTGTTACAGCTCTTAAGAAGAAGGTTTCGGTTCCGATCCACCTTCACACTCACAACACCACAGGTACGGGTGATATGACATACCTTATGGCGGCTATGGCAGGCGTTGACATTGTTGACACCGCACTTTCGCCTCTCGCAAACGGTACTTCACAGCCCTCTACCGAGGCTCTTGTTGCAACCCTCAAGGGTACAGAGCGTGACACCGGTCTTGATCTTTCAAAGCTTGCTGATGCTGCCGCACACTTCAGAGGTGTTGCAGGAAAGCTTAAGGATGCAGGAATTCTCGACCCCAAGGTGCTCAGCGTTGATACAAACACTCTTCTCTACCAGGTTCCCGGCGGAATGCTTTCAAACCTTCTTTCTCAGCTCAAGCAGGCAAACGCCTCCGACAAGTTCTACGAGGTTCTTGAAGAGGTTCCGAGAGTTCGTGAGGACTTCGGTTATCCTCCGCTTGTAACACCTACCAGCCAGATCGTCGGAACTCAGGCAGTTCTTAACGTTCTCACAGGCAAGAGATACTCCACCTTCACCAAGGAGTCCAAGGGTGTTCTCAGAGGAGAATACGGAAGACTTCCCGCTCCCGTTAACGAGGAAGTAAGAAAGGCGGCTCTCGGCGATGCAGAGATAATTACCTGCCGTCCTGCAGACCTTCTTTCCCCCGAGCTTGCAAAGTACACCGAAGAAGCAGGCGATCTTGCAAGATGCGAGGAGGATGTACTTTCCTACGCGCTCTTCCCCTCTGTTGCACAGAAGTTCCTTGCAGAGAGAAACAAGAAGCTTGACAGAAAGGATAACCCCGTAATCGAGCTCTTCGTTGAAGACATAACAGAATAAAAAAAAATCGGCAAGTTTTCACTTGCCGATTTTTTTGTTTGTCAGTATAAGACCTCACCCGACACAAGACAGAGAGCATTTCCTTCTTCGTCCTCACATACAAGTGAGCCGTCGTTATCAACACCGAGAATTTTAACGGTTTTCTTTTCTCCGCTTCTGTAATCGGAAACCTCGGCGACCTTTCCGATCATAAGCATATTTTTTCTGTAAAGCTCCATAAGCTCATCAGAATTCCTCGAGAGATTTTCGCAAAGCCCCGACAGAATAAGCTTTATAAGAACATCCTTATCGCCCATATATCCGATAGCCGTGGCCTTGTTCTTTATTTCGTCGGGAAAACCACCCTCGGGAGAGATCAGATTTACCCCGATTCCGACAATTATTCTTTCAATTTCTCCGTTTTTTGTTTTAGCCTCGGTAAGTATTCCCGCCGCCTTTTTTCCGCTATACAGAATATCGTTTACCCATTTTATTCCAACCTCAAATCCGAGCGATGCAAGGGCTTCTCTGAGCGATACTGCGGCGGCAAAGGTGACGAGCGGCAGAGTGCATTTCACACGTGAGGGATCAAGCAGTACCGACATATAAAGTCCGCCGCCCTCGGAATAAAAGCTTCTGCCCATTCTGCCCCTTCCCGAGGTCTGCCTTTCGGCGACTATACATTCAAGGTGCGAGAATTCGCCAAGCTCCGCCGCCTTTGTATTTGTTGATAAAAGCTCGCTGTATTTCGTTATTTTATATTCCATATTTCCTCCCGCCGGTATCGGTTTACTTGTCGTTTTTATAATAGCATATTACTTAACAGATTTCAAGACGTCATATTAACTTTTATTCATTATGAGTTCATATCCTTGTTATATAATGTCTTCATCAAGAATATAAGAGGTTACTTATTATGATCTGGGACAGAGAAAGATATATAGCGCACACCCTCTTTGAGGATACGGGCAGAGAAATGTTCTGCGAGCTGTTCGGACCGCTTCACGCTCTCGAATCCGAGTGGCGAGACCAGGGTGCGTCTGAAGCCGAAATTGCAATGAAGGCTTTTGACTGGGATTTTGTTCCCGTCACATGGCTTCACGGAAACACGGGCGCGATAACGGGCATCAAGCCTTATACTATAAGCGAAACTCCCGAGGTCGTTCTCGGATATGATCATTACGGAAGACACAACAAGCTTGTTAAAGCGTCTGCTACCATTCCCCTTCCGCTTGATCATCCCGTAAAGGATTTTGACGATTGGATGAAGGTAAAGCATTGGTATGCCTATTCCGATAACAGAATAAACCGCGAAAAGCTTGAAATTCAGAAAAATCTGCGTGAGGGTCAGTGGCTTACCGCACTTACTATCCCCGGTGCATTTGACGAGCCCCGTCAGCTTCTCGGCGAGGCGGAAGCCTGCATTGCTTGCTACGAAGAGCCCGAAATGCTTCACGATATGTTAAATACCTTTGCCGAAAACGCCATCCGCGTTATCGAAGAGGTTGGAAGCAGAGTTACCATCGACTGTCTTTTCGTTCACGAGGATATGGCAGGAAAATCAGGACCTCTCTTCGGCCCCTCACAGATTCAGGAATTCTTTAAGCCATACTATCAGAAGGTATGGGATGCCGCAAGAGCATACGGCGCAAGACTCTTCTCTATGGACAGCGACGGTGATATGTCACCCATTCTCGGTGATCTTATAGAGTGCGGAATAAACTGCATTCATCCCGTTGAGCCGGTTGGCGGCAACGATATGGTAGAGCTTCGTAAAAAATACAAAAACAAGATCGCATTCAAGGGCGGAATTAATAAATTCGCTCTTCTTGAGGGAAAAGAAGCTGTCAGAAAAGAGCTTGAGTACCGCCTTGCTCCTCACCTTATGAAGGGCGGCACGGTGTTTGCTCTTGACCACCGCATTCCCAACGGAGTGCATATCGATACCTACCGCTACTACGTAAACCTCGGACGCGAAATGCTCGGGCTTGAGCCTATTTCGGGCGAGGGCTGGGCAAGAATGGCATTCTGATTAAAATAAGATAAATATAGTAAAGGCGTCTTGCGAGAGCAAGACGCCTTTTTGCTGTTTTGCAGAGCACAATGCCATAGAACGGAAAACGGAAGCCTACATATACGTGTCTATCCTTAAGCATTCGCAAAGCGAATGCTTAAGGATAGACACGTGGGGCAATATCTTGCAGTATTATTCTGTATCTCCTCATCCGTCACGGCAGAGCCGCGCCACCTTCGCCCCAGGAGAAGGCTTTTTGGTTATCCCTTCTTCGCTTGAAAATATGAAGTCTGTTGTCTATTTTTGTTTTCGTAAATAACAAGTATTCTTCATCCTCTTGTTTGAGCGATGCCATTACACCAAGCCTTCTCCTGCGGAGAAGGTGGCATCCGTTTAGGATGACGGATGAGGAGATACACATTAGTTAGTGCAAGATTTTATTCGGAGTGAATTTATAGTAAAACGGGCTACGCGTTCCGCCCCTACTAGGTATGTCGGGGAATAAAGTACGGCGCACAAAATGGAGTGAATGCTTCGCCACCTGTGTCTATCCTGAAGCATTCGCAGATGGAGATATTTTCATTCAAATATCAATAAAGATTATAAATTTTAATATCAAGTTCACATTTTTGATGTAGAATATAATGGTTAAATTATCGAAAATTGAAAGGATGGCAAGACAAAAATGAATATGATAAAAAAGCTTGCCGCCTCTATAAGAGAATTCAAAAAGGACGCGATTCTTTCTCCGATACTTATAATCGGAGAGGTAATAATGGAGTGCATAATGCCTTTTATTATTGCCCTTCTCGTTGACGAGATAGAAGACGGTGCCTCACTTCCCACCGTTCTTAAATACGGCGGAATACTCGTTCTTATGGCGGTGGTGTCGCTTATCTGCGGTACGCTTGCGGCAAGAGTCAGCGCGAGAGCCTCAACAGGCTTTGCAAAAAACTTAAGAGGCGATATTTTCAACAAGGTTCAGACCTACTCGTTTGAAAACATAGACAAATTCTCAACCTCATCTCTCGTTACCCGTCTTACAACAGACGTTTCAAACGTTCAGATGGCATTTATGATGATAATCAGAATTGCGATAAGAGCACCCTTTATGCTCATATTCTCTATCATTATGGCATACGTTATGGGCGGAGCACTTGCAACCGCATTCGTGGTTATCATTCCCTTCCTCGCTTTCGGACTTTTCCTTGTCAGCAGAAAAGCAATGCCCGCATTCCGCGCGGTATTCAAGAAATACGACAAGCTTAACGAGTCTATTGAGGAAAACGTTCGTGCAATGCGAGTTGTAAAAGGCTTTTCAAGAGAAGAATACGAAAAAGAAAAGTTCGGCTCTGCCGCTGAAAACATAAGAGCAGACTTCACAAAAGCCGAGCGCATCGTTGCACTCAACTCTCCTCTTATGCAGATCTGCGTATATTCCAACATGATTTTCGTAATGCTCATGGGCTCAAAGATAATCATTCAGTCTGCAGGTCTCACTATAGGTGTTGGCGCAATGTCGGCAATGCTTACGTACGGCATGCAGATACTTATGCAGCTTATGATGCTCTCGATGATATACGTTATGCTCACCATGTCGGTTGAGTCTGCAAAGCGTATCTCAGAGGTGCTTGACGAGGTTCCCGTTATAAACAATCCCGAAGCTCCCGTAACAGAGATCAAGGACGGTTCGGTAGAGTTTGATAACGTAACCTTCAGATATGCGAAAACATCCGAAAGACCTGCCCTTGACTCTATAAATATCAAGATCGAGTCGGGTATGACCGTAGGTGTTCTTGGCGGTACAGGATCGGGTAAATCCTCACTCGTTCAGCTTATTCCACGTCTTTACGACGTTTCAGAGGGCAGAGTTACGGTTGGCGGCAAGGACGTGCGCGAGTATGACATTACTTCGCTTCGTGACTCGGTTGCAATGGTTCTTCAGAAGAACCTGCTCTTCTCGGGCACTATAAAGGAAAATCTCCGCTGGGGTAACGAAAACGCAAGTGATGAGGAGCTTCAGAGGGCTTGTGAAAGAGCTCAGGCTCACGAATTCATTTCATCCTTCCCCGATGGCTACGACACCTACATCGAGCAGGGCGGCACTAACGTTTCGGGCGGTCAGAAGCAGAGACTCTGCATTGCAAGAGCGCTTATCAAAAACCCGAAGATACTTATTCTTGACGACTCAACAAGCGCGGTCGACACAAAGACAGACGCCTTCATAAGAGCGGGACTTGCATCCTACATTCCCGACACAACCAAGATAATAATCGCGCAGAGAGTTGCATCGGTTATGGAAGCAGATATGATAATCGTTATGGACGGCGGCAAAATAAGTGCCTACGGCGACCACAAGGCTCTCCTTTCCACCTGCGAAATTTATCGCGAGATCTATGAACAGCAGATAGGCGGAGGTGAGAATAATGAATAAAGGCCCCGCTATGAGAAAGGGCGCTCCGCCCATGATGGGTCTGGGCGGAAAGCCCATGAAGAGAAAGCTTGATATGGGAACTCTTTCAAGAGTTGTAAAGCTTCTTTTCAAGTCTTATCCCGTACTTGCACCTCTCACTCTTCTCTGCATTCTCTTCTCATCGCTTGTTTCATCTATCCCTTCCCTCTTCACACAGAAAATATTCAAGATAATCACAACTTACACCGAATCGGGAAATACCGATTTCTCTGCGGCGCTCTCAGAGATAATGCCGATAATCGGAATTCTTATAGGTCTTTACGTGCTTGCCATAATCATGATAACGATTCAGGGTCAGCTTATGGCATACATCACGCAGGGATTCCTCTGCAAGCTCCGCCGCAAGATGTTTGACGGAATGCAGAACCTTCCCATTGGGTATTTCGACACCGAAAAGCACGGCGATATAATGAGCCACTATACAAACGATATAGATACGTTAAGACAGCTCGTATCGCAGTCTCTTCCCCAGCTTCTCACGTCAAGCATAATAGTTGTAACCGTTCTTTCGATAATGCTTTGGTACAGCGTTCCGATGACTCTGGTCGTTCTTATCGGAGTTATCTCAATGGTTCTCGTATCGGGCAAGATCGGAGGAGGATCGGCAAAATACTTTATGCGACAGCAGAAATCTATTGCAAAAACCGAGGCTTACGTTCAGGAAATGATGAACGGTCAGAGAGTTGTCAAGGTTTTCTGCCACGAGGATAAGGTCAAAGACGAGTTTGAAAAGATAAACAACGAGCATTTTAACGATTCGTGCAAGGCTCACTCCTACGCGAATATGCTCGGACCTATCATAAACAACATAGGAAATGTGCTTTACGTTCTCTGCGCTATTGCAAGCGGTGTGTTTATGGTAACAAAGATTCCCAACTACAATCTTATGGCACTTACGGGAATAGGTGTCGGAGTTCTTACGATCGACCTTGCCGTTCCCTTCCTCAATATGACAAAGCAGTTTACGGGCAACGTAAACCAGCTCAGCCAGCAGTTCAACACGATAATAATGGCTCTTGCAGGTGCGAAGAGGGTTTTCGCACTTATGGACAGAGAGCCTGAGGTTGACGAAGGATACGTTACTCTCGTTAATGCAGTTGTTGATGAAAATGGCAGCATAACAGAATCCGATACCCACACGGGAGTATGGGCGTGGAAGCACCCCCACTCCGACGGAAGAACCACTTATACTCTTCTCAAGGGCGACGTAAGACTTACAGACGTTGACTTTGAATACGTCGAGGGCAAGCCGGTTCTCAAGGACGTTTCGGTCTTCGCCGAGCCCGGTCAGAAGGTTGCCTTCGTAGGCGCTACCGGTGCAGGAAAGACAACAATTACAAATCTTATCAACCGTTTCTACGACATTGCGGACGGAAAGATAAGATACGACGGAATAAACATCAACAAGATAAAGAAGTCTGATCTCCGCCGCTCGCTTGGTATAGTTCTTCAGGACACCAACCTCTTTACGGGAAGCGTTATGGACAACATCAGATACGGAAAGCTTGATGCAACCGACGATGAGTGTATCGCCGCCGCAAAGCTTGCAGGCGCTGACGACTTTATTACCCGTCTGCCTAACGGATACGCCACACTCCTTACCTCTAACGGTGCAAACCTTTCTCAGGGTCAGAGACAGCTTATTTCGATCGCAAGAGCGGCAGTTGCCGATCCCCCCGTTATGATACTTGACGAGGCAACCTCCTCTATCGATACGAGAACAGAATCGATAGTTCAGAAGGGCATGGATTCGCTTATGCACGGCAGAACGGTATTCGTTATCGCTCACAGACTTTCAACCATCAAGAATTCGGATATAATCATGGTTCTTGACCACGGAAGAATAATAGAGCGAGGCACACACAATACGCTCCTTGCCGAAAAGGGCACCTACTACAGACTTTACACAGGCGCATTCGAGCTTGAATAAAACAAAAAAATCAGAAACAGAAATTCTGTTTCTGATTTTTTTATTTCTTTTTCTTTCTTACGTAGGGCGTGTAATCGGGGGTAATCGTCTTTCTGAATTTTTCGGGCGACATTCCCGTTCTTCTTTTGAAAAGTCTCATAAAGTAGTAGTAATCGTAATGAAGGGATGCGGCTATCTCCTTGACGCTCATCTTCTGGTCGGCAAGCAGTTCTCTCGCCTTCTCCATCTTCATTTCGGTCAGATACTGTATAGGCGGCATACCGGTATTCTTCTTAAAAAGTCGGATGAGATATTTTTCGCTGTAGCCGAAAAATTCAGCCATCGACTTGAGATCGTGTATCTCATTGCAATGAGGATTGTATTCAAAAAAGTTGAGAATTCTCTGAAATCCGATGTTCTTTTCGTTCTTCTGCGAGTTTTCAAGAAGACTTGTGCAAATATCCCGAAGAAGAGCGGACACCAATGGAGAAAGAACGTCCTTCTTATCTCTATCGAGCGAATACTGATTCATAAGTGACATAAGAACAAGAACGGTAGAAATATTTGCAAGAGAGCCGAATACGGGAAGCTTGTAATCAGAGCTTTCGTCGCCTGTGCCAAAAAATGAATCCTTCTCACTGTATTTGAAGTGCATGAAATAGAATGTAAGATTCGGTTTACCCGAACCCTCCTGATCGGCATCCTTATATCCCTCGTAAGGCTCGTAACCGCCATACTCGGTACCTCTTTCGGTTATCAGATAGTCTCCGCCCTTGAGGTGATATTTTATATCTCCCTGCTTTATATAAAGATCTCCGCTTACAACCACGAAAAGCTCGCAGTCGTCTCTCGTTCTTGTTATATGCACACCGCCATAGCTTTCGGATCTTCCCTGCATAATGTGCTCAAAAATTGAGCTTTTGTTAAAATGAAAATATTTCATTGCTTACTTCCTACGTGTAGTGAGTTTTTCTTATAAGTATTATACACCAAAATGCCATTGTAGGGCTACCGAAAAAAATATTTTTCGGTAGCCCTTATGGGTTAATCTTATTTTTTCTTCTTTATTACGAAGAATGCTGCTCCAGAGCCGATAATTACGACTATAACTACTATAATTATGATAGCTGTCATAGGCGATCCGTCATCGGGGTTGTTTGCATTTGTCGTTCCCGGTGCCGCAGTTGTTCCCGAAGGAGAAACAGTAGTAACAGAGGGACTCGGTGTAGTTACGGCAGGTGTAACCTTTACAAGAGATGCAACCGCGTCAAGAATAGCATTCTTGAGCGCCTCTGCATCGGCTTCGGAAACAGACGCAAGATCAGCCTTCTCAGCGTTTGCTATTGCCGCTGCAAGAGCAGCATAGCTTTCCTCTGTATAAAGAGTCTTGTCTATCTTCTTTGCATCTGCAATAGCTGCCTTAAGTGCCTCTACCTTTTCGCTTTCGGTCTCTCCGCTTGCCTTTTCAAGAGCCGCTACCGCGTCAAGAATAGCAGCCTCTGCATCGTTTACATCCTTCTGAGTCTTATCTGCAAGAGCGATAAGCGCCTTTGCCGATTCGATTGCGCTCTTGAGAGCATCTGCGCTCTCCTTTGTATAAAGAGTCGTGTCGATCTTTTCAGCTTCTGCAAGAGTTTCCTTAATAAACTCTGTGCCTACAGTCTTTACCGTTGCCGCCGTAACCCTTACGTTATCGAAGCTTGCGGCGCAGTTAAAGGAACGAAGACCAACGTCTCCTCTTGTTGACGTAACAACACTCTGATCAATAGCCACAGAAAGAACGGGATTCTTGCTTTCCTCTGCATATACAGTGATCTTAGTTTCGGAAATGAAAATATGAAGATCGATAATTCCATCCTCGGGGAAGGCAAGACTGACAGATCCTGCGTTTCCGAGATATCCGTTCTTCATCTTGTGGATAAGTATCTTATACGTATTTTCGCCTGCTGCCTTTTCGATATGAACGTTATACGCAACTATCATATCAACTGCATCCTTTGCGCCGGATGCCATAATATACACACCGTTGTTGATAGCACCGTTTTCACTTACGGGAGAAACAGATACGTCTACAGTATAGTCGTTCTTGACATTGAGACCTAACATAAGCTTATGCTCACCCGAAGCAGGGCTTACAAGCTTTCCGTCCTTTATCTCAAAATTTCCGCCTGCGGAGGAATACTCATCATGATCTGTTACAGCACTTTCATCATTGAAGGTTACCTGATATTCGTTGCCCTCTGTCTTATATCCCTTATCTGCCTCCTCAACGGTGTCATAGTACTCAAAGTACATACCGTATCTTGAGTGGAATATCTGATTGAAGGGTACGAACTTAAGATCGCCGTGGTTCTTTGTGGACACCATTACGGTGATGTTTCCATCCTCGTCATAGCTTACCTTTGCAGACTTATCAAGAGTATCTGCAAGAACGATCTTGTTGGTAACAGGACCTGTGTAAGCTGTTCCGAATGTTTTGTGAGAATCCTGAGCATCGTTTACGTTCTCGTTTCCGAGATCTGCAACGAGAAGCATAGGACCGTACATAAGAGCATAGTTGTTTTCATTACCTAAAAGAAGCTCAAGATTGAACTTAAAGGGCACGCTGTATTCGATCTTATCACCCTTAGTGAAGCTTCTTGTTATGTTGATATAGCCGTTCTCTGCACTAAAGTTATAAGCCTCGCCGTTAATCTTTACGCTTACAGACTTTTCATCTGTATAATAAGGAATACGGATAGAAAGCGTGTACTCACCGTCTGTATCTACGGTAAAGAGTGTCTTCTGATCTGTAAAGAAGTTTCCGCTCTGTACAAGCTTAAAGCCGTCGGGAGTTACTATCTCGGAGGGGAAGAACATATTGACTATAACTCTGTTTTCAGCTGTATAGTAGATGTTCTGTGTAAGCTTTGCGAAGCTTTCCTGACCCGTAGAGCAGCAGCACTCAAAGCAGTTGTTCATAGAAAGGTACACCTTGTACATACCGTGAGCGGAGCTTACGAGATATGTCTTAAGACCCGTATCGGGAGCCATAGATGACAAAATATGGTTAGTGTACGCTCTGTCAATATAGTCTGCATACTTCTTATCGCCGGTCCATCTGTAGAGGTAGTCTGCGTATTTAATAAGGTTGTACGTACAGCAGGTCTCGCAGGTCTCCTGACCGTTTTCGAGCTTACCGGTCTCCTGCCAATGCTCTCGGTTACTTGTTCCACCCATAGAATATACGTGGTCCATAATCATTTCAAATCCGTTGATACAGATCTGCTTGTAGTACTCATCACCCGTTGCCTCGTAAGCTGCACAGCATCCGAGGAATTTGGGAATCCAGGTGTTTGCATGAGCATTAACAAGAACTATAGCTTCATTGTTGTAAACTCTTGCGAAGAATTTCTCTTCCTCAAAGAATCTTGCAAGCTTTAAGTGCTTGATATCTCTTGTAATAGAGTAAATTTCATAGAACTCCTCGGGAAGTCCGCCGTACTCAACCCTGAGGATCTTATATCTCATATCCTCATCGTGACCGTCTATCATTCTGTAAGCCCAGTCACACCAGTCGATCATCATCTCGTACGCGAGATTCTTAAGTGTCTCGTCCTCGATGCACTGATAGGTATCAAGAAGCATCTGAACTGTCTTGTGAGCGATATACCACGGAACTACGATTCCGTTACCGTACTTATCAGTCCATCTTCCCTCTTCAATAGCATAGAACCAGTCGGTGGGAATAGCACCTACGTAGCCTGCATCCTCGGGAGAGCTTTCAGCAAGAGCATCCTGACACTTCTTAAGCTCTGTAAGATAATAAGTAAAGCGCTCGATAAGTGTTTCACCCTCATAGGTGTAGTCGGGCATTACTATCGATGCCTTCATAATGGCGAGCATATGGTGAGACTCAAACTGACCCTCTCCGCCGGCATTGGGATATCCGGTAGCACCGTTTGTATCGAGTCCTGCCCACTTTCTGTAGTTTGCAAGAATTCTTTCGGGGTCAAGCTTCATCATAAACTCGACGTTTGTTTCCATAAGTCCCTCATAATATGATCCGTCCTCGAAATGAACAGCATCAAGCAAAGTATCGAATACTATCGAGGGATTTTCAACGTTTGCTGCCTGAACAAAGAGCTTGAAGCTCTTAAGCATTGTAACACCTCCGCGTGTTAAGTAAGCGCGGAGAATAACGTCGGTATCTTTTGCAGGCTTTGTTACCTTACCTGCATTTGTAATGATATCTTCATCAGAGGACAACCAACTTATCGTAACACCGTCTTCTGACGTAGCGGGAAGATCAATGTTAAATGCTTCGCCGTCCCAGTTTACAGAAAGCTTATCAAAAGCATTCTGAACTGCCGTCATATCATTCTGTTCGGAGATAATACCCGCTTCAGCCATTACCTCTTTGTCCGTAAGTGCTGTCTGATAGATCTTGATGTTATCCATCATACCGGTAAGAGGAGCATCGCCGTAGAAGAAGGTTCTGCCGAAAGCCATAGCCTCGGAATTACCGCCCCAATACATACCGTTCTTATAGTTGTAGTTTTCGTTAATACCTGCAAGCTCTCCGTTAACAAATACCTTTGCAACGTTACCTTCAATTGTTATTGCAAGCTTTACCCACTCATCAAAGAAGGACTGTGTGTTAACGAATTTTTCAACACCCGTCGTGTAGGAAAGAACGTTAGTGTTCTCATTTCCCCACTTGGTTGCAAAGATCCAAGAAGCCGCAGGATCTACACCGAACTCGAAGACACGTGTCCAGCCGCCCGTCTTCTTATCAACGTAAAGATCCATCGTAATGGTAATATTGTTATGACCGTGGAGGATCTTCGAGGGAACCTTCATGGAAGCTTCCTTGTTATTATCACTTCCGCCGCTTCCGTCAAGAACAAGAACGTTACCCTTGCCCTCAATATCCTTAATAGCGGCGTTTCCTATAAGAGTTCCGTTATAATCTCTGACGGAATCTACAGCGCCGTTTTCAAAGTCATAATTTGTTGTAAGGAAGTCTGTATACTTAAGATCATATTCACTTGTGATCTTGTCCGCACCAAGTGCACCGCTATAAACGCGGATGTCTGCATAGCTTGCCTTAATATCGCCATCGCCGAGCGTCTTAACAAGAGTTGCTCCGAGAGCGATCTCAGAGCCTTCTTTGTAGAACTGAGATGCGCTGAAATTGCCCTTGATAGAATCAAGAAGCTTACCGTTCTGATAAATATTGAGCGCGGTAGGAGTAAGCTCGTATGCGTAATGTACCCACGTATCGTATACGGGAAGAACGTATCCTGCTTCGGGAACGTTGATCTTCGCTGTGGGATCTTCTCCCTTGAATACGATATTATCGCGGTCATTTGCGCCCTTGAGAACTGTTCCTCCTATTTTTCCGCAGATATGAAGACCGTTATGATAGTTGGGAGCATAAGGCATTATCGAGATCTGATTGTCTTCATCACCGTAGATCTCTAAAAGACGTGCCCAACCTGCAACGTCGGAGGGGATCTTGAACCATCCCGCAATCGTAATGCTGTCATTGTTAAGAACAGCGCCATCAATTGCTATGTAGTTTGTTCTTACAGATCCGCCCGAAAGCATAACTGCAGTATTGCCCTTAATAGCATTTTCGGTGTATTCAAAGCCGCTTCCCGTAAACTCTGCATCTGCATAGCCTGTATTTGCGGCATTATTTCCTCTGTTATCGGCATCGGAGAAATCAAGATTATAGATAAGATCGTCAGAGCCGTTCATTTCCTTCTTGATCTCGTCTGTCGTGAGTGCACACTGATAGATCTTGACGTTATCCATCATACCTACCATAGGTCTGTCACCGTAGAAATACTGCTGACCGAGAGACGCCTTGACGTCTCCTCCCCAGCACATACCGTTTTTGTAGTTATAATCTTCGGAATAAGCAATGACCTCACCGTCGATAATGATCTTTGCCGTCTTTCCTTCGACTGTTATTGCAAGATTTACCCACTTATCAAAGAAAGACTGGCAGTTGATCACCTTTTCGACACCCGTTGTAAACGAAAGGATATTCGTATCAGCATTTCCCCACTTGGTTGCAAATATCCACGAAGCCTTGGGATCAACAGCAAACTCAAATACACGCGCCCAGCCGTTCGTGGCACTGTCAACGTAGAGATCCATCATAATAGTGATGTTGTTATGACCGTGAATAACCTTTGAGGGCATACTCATAGATGAACGGTTTTCGTACGTGTTTTCACCGTTCGTGTTTCCGTCAAGAATAAGAACGTTACCCTTATTAGTAACGTTTCCAACCGAAGCAGTACCCGTAAGAACTCCGTTATATCCTCTTACAGATTCTGAAGTTCCGTTTTCAAAGTCATAGCTTGTTGTGAGGAAGTCTGTATAATTAAAGTTATATTCGCTCTTTATCTTTTCTTCGCCGAGAGCGCCATCATAAATACGAACGTCAGCGAAGCTTGCCTTGATATCGCCATCGCCAAGTGTCTTAACAAGAGTTGCACCGAGAGCGATCCCGGAGTTTTCCTTAAAGAACTGAGATGCGCTGAAGTTGCCCTCAACAGTAGTTAAGAGAACACCGTTCTGATATACGCTGAAGCCTTCGGGTGTAAATTCGTATGCATAGTGTACCCAGGCGTCGTATACGGGAAGAACGTATCCTGCTTCGGGAACGTTGATACTCGCCGTGGGGTCGCCACTCTTAAAGAGAATATTGTCTGCATTCGGGTCAACGGCGCTTTTAAGAACCGTACCGCCAATCTTTCCGCAAACGTGGAAGCCGTTATAATAATTGGGAGCATAAGGCATTATGGAAATGAAGTTATCTTCATCGCCGTACACCTCAAGTGTACGAGCCCATCCCGCAACGTCGGATGGAATCTTGTACCAAGCCGCAATCGTTATGCTCTCGTTATTGAGAACGCTGCCGTCAATTACGATATAGTTAGTTCTTGCAGAGCCACCGGGGAGCTTGACTGCTCCTTTTCCCTGAATTTCATTTTCTGTAAAAACAAGGCCACTTCCTATAAACTCGGCATCGGGAATATCCGTATATGCTGTATTCTTTCCAAGATTCTGAGAATCCGAAAAGTCGAGCTTAAATATGAGATCGGGCGCAGATGAAGCCAAAACCATTGGCAACACCATTGCAAATCCCAAAACAAGTATTCCAAGAATTACGAGCATAGAAGAAGCTCTTCTTGATAAACCTTTGGACTTTTTCATATATTTTCCTCCTTTTGTTTAGGTCTGTTTGTATTTTATAACATATTGAAAAAAATATAAATGGTTCAAAATGGACAATTACTATACTAAAATTAACCTTTTTGTCCTTTAAGGTTGCCTTTTTCTATATATAACAGAATAAAAAAATCCAATATTTTTTTGCAACAATAAATATATTACAGAATAATGCAAAAGCAGGGATAAACCCTTGGGTTTATCCCTGCTTTTTTTAGATCTCAAACGTAAGAGTCTTACCGTAAGAGTTTTTAAGATGGATGGCAAATTCGCTTGATCCTATGCTGACAACTGCCGTTTCAAGCTTTTGCGTGGGATCGGAAAGATAGAGCCTTCCATCCTTTACCGTAATTATGAGCGGCTCGCTTACCGTTATTTCCTCATAGCTTCCTCTTTCATAGAAAACAAAGGAGCGAGTTCCGTCAGCGAACCTGACAGCCTGAAGCGATTCTGTATTTGATATTATCTCAAACAGAGGATTTTTTGAAAATGCCTTCACCTCATCCTCGCTGTACTCGGGAAGGTATGCAAAGGCGTATTTTTCGTTCTTGGGATTTATTCCGTGATCGATGACCATCTCTTCGAACAAGCCGTCCTTACCGCCTCTTGAAAGCCTTTTTTTGCCATCAAGAACGAGATAACCTCCGAAACCGTCGAGATATAGCGCGTTTTCCGATAGCTCTCTTATGCGGTTTGCACTCTTTCTTGAATCGGCTACAGTATAAACGTCTGCGCCGTCATTTGCGCTTATTCCCGCGCCGAGCATTACCGCTATTTTGCCGTTTATGAAATAAGATTTTTTGGCTAAAAGCGTACATTCTCTCTTTGCGGGAGGTCCGCCGTGAGCGCCGCCGTCAACGTAAAGGTCTTGTCGATATGCTTGCCGTCACCGTGATACGATTCAAGTATCATTGCGGCCGTGAGCGATGAAGGTGCTTCAACGCCGCCAACAAAATCCTGACCCGAAAGATATTCGTTTCTCTGCGATATGCTTATCTCCTCTCGCTCTCTTGAATCAAGTGTGGTACAGGGAAGCTTATAAGGGTCTATATCGGTCCACATATCCTTGTACGCATCGCTGTCACTTCCAAGGCAGGTAAGCATACCGTCGCCAAGATACCAGCCCTGCATATTTTCGTGATTTATACATTCATAGTTATATATTCTTGACGATGACATTGAAAGCGAATAGGAAAGATCGCCAAAGTGATGTACCGCTCTGTCTTCATTATGGAACATCTTTGTAAGGCGATATTCAAAAGGCTCCGCCTTTCCCCTCACGATTGCAGACTTGAGGTGCTCTCTCGCGTCTGTTCTCAGCGATGCGAGGAAGCCATCTATCCTTTCTTTGGTGCTCATTTCTCTGTTTTTAAGAATATTTGACGCGACGACGTCGAAAAGATATTCGCATTTTTCTCTGTTTTTATCCATCATAAGCGATGCCGCATCGCACACGGCAGAAAGCATTGAAATGCCCGCCCCGAGAAGATTATGCGGATGTCTGCCCATTATACCTCTTGCGGCATAGCACCTTGAAACAAAGGGCAAAAAGCTGTTCTCTGCCCAGAAAAGCAGTTTTTCTTCGAGCGCGGGATTTGCAAAGCAGGTTCCTTTAAGAACACGGCAGAGATCGAGCGTAACACGAAAATGACCTATTCCGTAGGTTCCGTTCATGGGATGACGGGTATGGAAAATGTAAGATCCGTCGGTATAAAAGCCCTGACCGTCATTCTTCCATCCGTCTGCGAATTCATATGTGTCCTTTGCCTCTTCAAGAGCCGCATATATTCTGTCATGATCATTTTCAAGAAGTCCTGCCAGAGTACAAAGCTCTGCATAATGCATCTTGTTTGACGAATAATCCCTGGGCAAAGGAACTCTTTTATCAAATACCGAGAGATATTTCTTTCTCTTTTCGGGGTCTATCTTATCTTCAAGAATGACAAGTGTGTCGATAAGAAAGACAGGGCTTCCTATCTCCCAATCCCACCAGTTGAAAAGATGCATATCTCTCCAGCCCTTGCCGAGTATCTCGTTTTCACCGTATCTGTTATTATACATCCACTCAAGCGAATAAAGGAGCATATCGAGCACGTCGCTGTTTTCGTAATGTCTTGTTCCCTTTGTGCCGAAAGAAATGGCAATCGTCTTTATATGCGAATATTCTCTTGTCATCTCGTTCGAAGCTTCAGGCATCTTCCCGAGGAAAAGTGAGTCGCTTCTGCCTCTTTCAAAGAGCGAAAGAGATGCTTCTGCCGAAGATTCTATATTTTTTATTCTTCTTTCGGAATCTGCATCGGAAGGCAGAGTGCCCCCGACAAGCAGTCTTCTTTTGTTTTCAAGTGCTCTTTTCATACTGTCGGAAATATTCATGATCTTCTCCTTTATACGTATTTAACGCTTATGCTGCCGAGATTATTTTCAACCTTTATGTTTATTGTCTTTTCTCCCGAGTGCTCCTTTTTCTGCACAGAAACACTTCCGAGATTGTTTTCATCATCAACGTTTGCGTAAAAGTGCGCAGGAACGTTTACAACCACACTTCCGAGATTGTTTTCGATGCTGATAGTTCCGCCGTCCGTATATTTATCGGTATTGCTGAAATAAATCGAACACGAGCCGAGCGAATTTTCAAAATGCGAGGGAGTCATATCCTCACAGTCGACGTATACGGTTGTTACACCGAGTGAGTTTTCGGAATGCTTACCCTTGACCGAAGAAATAGATTTCTTATTTGCCCTTAAAACGCAAAAGCTTCCCGCTTTGGGAAGAATAATTATAAGTCCGATCGTCAAAAGAAGCGCCGATAATATAACAACCCAGTTATTAACGATGTTTTCGCCTTCGAGCTTTAATAAA
>JAFQWB010000037.1 GCA_017407725.1 Clostridia bacterium
ACAAGAACCTTAAAGGATTCGGGCACACCGGGAGTAGGAATGTTCTGACCCTTGACAATTGCCTCGAACGCCTTTGTTCTACCTGTTACGTCGTCACTCTTTACAGTGAGTATTTCCTGAAGTGTGTATGCAGCACCGTATGCTTCAAGCGCCCATACCTCCATCTCTCCGAAACGCTGTCCACCGAACTGAGCTTTACCTCCGAGAGGCTGCTGTGTTACAAGTGCAACAGGACCTGTCGAACGAGCGTGGATCTTATCGTCAACAAGGTGATGGAGCTTAAGGTAGTACATTATACCTACTGTTACGGGGTTCTGGAAGCGTTCTCCCGTTCTTCCGTCGTAGAGTATGCTCTTACCATCAACGATCTTGAGCTTTCCGTCCTCGATCATTGAGTCAACCCACGCCTTGCTGCGCTCTTCTCCTGCATATACGGGAGCGAATTCGTCAGCACCGATCTTGTTGAAGCTTACCTGATTATAAACGGTCTCTCCGTTTTCATCGATATCCTCAACGAAAATGTTCTTATTTGCTATATATTCGCCGGGAAGAACCTCACGGTACATTCCTGCGAGCTTCATACATTCTGTAATATCCTTCTCGGATGCTCCGTCGAATACGGGAGTCATGATCTTCCATCCGAGCTTTCTTGCGGCAATTCCGAGGTGAACCTCAAACACCTGTCCGATGTTCATTCGTGAAGGCACGCCCATAGGGTTAAGCACAATATCAAGAGGTGTACCGTCTGCAAGGAAGGGCATATCCTCGGGAGGTAAAATTCTTGAAACGACACCCTTGTTTCCGTGACGTCCCGCCATCTTATCACCTACAGAGATCTTTCTCTTCTGTGCGATAAGAACTCTTACGCTCTTGTTTACGCCGGGAGCAAGGTCGTCACCGTTTTCTCTTGAATATACCTTAACGTCAACTACTATACCGCTTTCGCCGTGAGGAAGTCTTAACGAGGTATCTCTTACGTCTCTTTCCTTCTCACCGAAGATAGCTCTTAAGAGTCTCTCGTCTGCTGTGAGGTCTGTCTCTCCCTTGGGAGTTACCTTACCTACGAGAATATCACCCGAGTGAACCTCTGTTCCGATAAGAACGATACCGTCGGAGTTGAGGTACTTGAGCGCATCGTCACCTACGTTGGGGATCTCTCTTGTGATCTCCTCGGATCCGAGCTTTGTATCTCTTGCATCGTGTGGATATTCCTCAATATGAATAGAAGTGTATACGTCGTCTCTTACAAGGCGCTCGTTAAGAAGTACAGCGTCCTCGTAGTTGTAGCCTTCCCATGTCATAAATCCGATAAGAGGGTTCTTACCGAGAGATATTTCGCCGTGGTCGGTAGCGGGACCGTCTGCAAGGACTCTTCCCTTTTCAACGTATTCGCCTTCGTCAACTATAGGTCTCTGGTTGATACAGGTACCCTGGTTGGATCTCTTGAACTTGATAAGAGGATATTCATCCTTTCTGCCGCTGTCTGTACGTACAACAACGATCTCGGACGTTACTCTCTCAACAGTACCGGACTCTTCGCATACAACAACTACGCCCGAGTCAACTGCCGCCTTATGCTCCATTCCGGTTGCAACGATAGGTGCATCGGTGATCATAAGCGGAACTGCCTGCTTCTGCATGTTCGATCCCATAAGAGCACGCGAGTTATCGTCGTTCTCAAGGAAGGGGATGCTTGCAGTTGCAACCGAAACAACCATCTTGGGCGATACGTCCATATAGTCTGCTTCGTTTGCATATACCTCAAGGATCTCGCTGCGACGGCGCGCAGTTACCTTGCGGTTTACAAAACGGTTGTTTTCATCAAGAGGCTCGTTTGCCTGAGCAACCGTAAAATTATCCTCCATATCTGCAGTCATATAGTGGATCTCGTTTGTAACTACACCTGTCTCCTTATCGATCTTTCTGTAAGGAGCTTCGATGAAGCCGTAATCGTTTATACGTGCATATGTGGAAAGGTAAGAAATAAGTCCGATGTTAGGACCTTCGGGAGTCTCGATAGGACACATTCTTCCGTAATGAGTATAGTGTACGTCTCTTACGTCGAAGGATGCTCTTTCTCTTGAAAGACCGCCGGGACCGAGCGCAGAAAGTCTTCTCTTATGAGTAAGCTCTGCAAGGGGGTTGTTCTGGTCCATGAACTGGGAGAGAGGCGACGATCCGAAGAAGTCACGGATAACCGTAACGATAGGACGGATATTGATAAGCGCGTCGGGCGTTACCTTTTCGTCATCCTGGATAGTCATACGCTCCTTAACTATCTTATCCATTCTCGAGAATCCTACGCGGAGCTGATTCTGGAGAAGCTCACCTACAGAACGAAGACGTCTGTTTCCGAGGTGGTCAATATCGTCAACGCATCCGATATCGTATGCAAGACCAACTATATAGTTAACCGATGCAAAGATATCCTCACGTGTTACGTGCTTGGGTGTAAGCTCGGCAACTCTCATGGAAGCGGCATCAAGAACAAGCTTCTTGATCTCTTCCTCTGTAGCTCCGTAGCCTGCATCAGACTGTGCCTTTTCAAGTATCTCGCTGAGAACAGCGGCATTTACCTTCTCGGTAATTCCAACCTCGGAAAGGTCATATCCGAGAATTGTGCTTGCGTATACCGTTCCGTTGGAGAATACCTTCATATCCTTGCCTTCTCCGATGGATACGTATACCTCGTTTACGCCGCTTCTGTCGATCTCCTCTGCAAGCTCGGGGGTAACAACAGTGTCGGGCTCACAAACAAGCTCACCGGTATAAGGACTTACAACAGGGCGGGTAATTACTCTTCCCTCGATTCTGCCGGAAAGAGCAAGCTTCTTGTTGTACTTATAACGGCCAACTGTCATGAGATCGTATCTCTTCGCATCAAAGAAGAGATTTCTTATGAGAATTCTTGCCGAATCAACGAGCGGAGGCTCGCCGGGGCGCTGTTTTCTGTAAATTTCCTTGAGTGCTTCTTCCTCGGGAGTTGTTCCGTTGGTCATAGCAAGGGATGTCATTCCATCCTTCTCAAGTGTTGCGAGAATCTTGGGATCCTCACCGAACATTTCCTTAACGTCAGAGTCGTTTCCTACTCCGAGTGCTCTGATAAGGATAGTGATCGGTATTTTTCTGTTCTTATCGATCTTAACGTAAATAACGTCGTTAGCATCGGTCTCGTATTCAAGCCATGCACCGCGGTAAGGAATTACCTGTGCCGCATAAACTCTCTTTGCCGACTTATCGATAGACGAGCTGTAATATACACCGGGAGATCTTACGATCTGCGATACTACTACTCTCTCTGCTCCGTTGATAATGAAGGTTCCGTTCTTTGTCATAAGCGGGAAATCGCCCATGTACATTTCACGGTCCTTGATGTCGTCGGTAAGCTTGTTGTAAAGACGAACCGTTACCTTAAGCGGTACCGAATAGTCAACGTCTCTGTCCTTGCACTCTTCCTCAGAATATCTTGCCTTCTCTTCAAGTCTGAAGTCAACAAATTCAATAGAAAGATTGCCCGAATAGTCTACGATAGGAGATACGTCCTTAAGAACCTCTCTGAGTCCGTCAGTAATAAACCACTCGTAGCTCTTCTTCTGCATTTCAAGCAGGTTGGGCATTTCAATTACTTCGTCAATCTTGGCGAAGCTGACTCTTTCGGTCGTGCCGAGCTTTACGGATTTTGCTCCGACTCTCTCGGGTGTTACCATATTCTTTCCTCCGTTTCTGCAAACAAAAGACCATACCTATGGCAGATCAGAAATCTATTCACAATTAATTTACAAATTGCCTTACCCGTGCAGCATGCTGGTTACAGCCGAATCTTAAGCTGCAATTTGTAAATCAGTGAATGGTATGAAATGCTTAGGTATGACCCAAAAATGCATTATATTGTCGATATTTACCTAAAAAAGAGGTGTACTTTACCGTTTTTTAGGTATAAATCCCCTCGGACATCCTGACACAAGGCGATTCCTTGGCATTCTATCCGATTTTAGCATTGTAAGTATATCACACCAATACCCTTTTGTCAAGTATTTTTTTATTTTTTTAAAGAAAATTCAAAAAAGTACTTGAATTATTCACAAATACGTGGTATGATTAATAGGTATCGAAATTTGACCTTAAAATCAAGGAGGTGAAAGAAATGGCAAAGAAGAAACTCGACAGCGCAAAGAAGAGAATAATTGTTGCTAACGCAAAGAATCTTCGTAACAGAATGTTTAAGTCCTCTTTCAAAACTATCATCAAGAAGTATGAAATGGCAGTTGCCGCAGGTGACAAGGAAACAGCTGCAAAGCTCTACCCCACACTTATCAAGAAGGCAGACCAGGCTGCAGCTAAGGGAATCATTCATTCCAACAACTTAGCTCACAAGAAGAGCCGCTACACAAAGATGCTCAACGCTATGTAATCTTTGTTACGTAATTCTGTTCTTATAAAACAAACGAAAAGGTCAGCACTTTTGTGCTGACCTTTTTATTTTGCTCTGTATAGCTTTCAGGGCACATTTTTATTATTTGATTCGGTAAAGTCTTTTTCCGTTTTCAAGTGTTATAGCCGCCATTTCCTCAGGATCTTTTCCGAAGATCTCTGCAAGCTTTTCGCAGGTCTTTACGGCATAGCCCGAATGATTGGTCTTTCCTCTGTACGGAACGGGAGCAAGATAAGGCGCATCGGTCTCAACAAGTATTCTGTCTATCGGAACGACTGCGGCAACCTCTACCGACTGTCTTGCATTCTTGAAGGTAACAACTCCCGAAAAGGAAATATAGAAATCTCTCTTAACAAGCTCCTTTGCCATCTCGGCGCTTCCCGAGAAAGAATGAAGCACTCCTCTTGTACCCTTATGCGCAAGAAGTATCTCCATTGTATCCCCGTGCGCTTCCCTATCGTGGATGACAACGGGCAGATCTTTTTCCTTTGCAAGGTCAAGCTGACTTTCAAACCATTTTTTCTGGCATTCTCTTGACGGATAGTCATCCCAATAGTAGTCAAGACCGATCTCACCGACAGCTACCGCCTTTTTATGCGCAAGAAGGCGAGAAAGCTCATTCATCGACTCATCAAGAAACGACTCGTCAAGACAGTTTCCCGGGTGAAATCCGACCGCCGTATAAAAGCCGCTATACCTTTCGGCAAGAGCAATATTTGCCTTTGAGCTTTCGATATCGCATCCTGCACCGAGAATAAGCTCCACCTCGTTTTCGAAAAGTGTTTTCAGAAGCGTGTGTCTTTCTATCTCGTATTCATCGAATCTTCTGTCATCGTAATGTGCGTGTGTATCAAATATTTTCATTTTTATTTAACCGCGTTTTCTTAATTTTTCAAGTGTTTTCTCAAAGTATTCGGGGAGCGGGCTTTCAAAGTACATATTCTCGCCCGTGGTCGGATGCACAAAGCCTATCATTCTTGCATGCAGACACTGTCCCGCAAGGATATGGGCATTTTTCTTTTCGAAGTCGCTTTTTCCGCCACCGTAAAGCTCGTCACAAAGAAGCGGATGCCCAATGCTTGACATATGTACCCTTATCTGATGGGTTCTGCCCGTTGTAAGAGTGCATCTGACGTAGCTGTATCCCGAAAAGCGCTCAAGCACCTTTATTTTTGTGAGCGCATATTTTCCACCCGACACTATAGCCATCTTTTTTCTGTTTACGGGATGTCTTCCGATAGCGCCCTCTATTTCTCTTTCGTCAAGCTTGATATTTCCCACCGCTATCGCCTCATAGGCTCTCAAAAACGAATGAGTCGATATCTGCTCTGACAGCGAAAGGTGTGACGCATCATTCTTGGCAACAATAAGAAGTCCGCTTGTATCCTTATCTATTCTATGAACTATTCCCGGTCTTACAACTCCACCTATACCCGAGAGCGAATCCTTACAGTGGTAAAGAAGCGCATTGACGAGCGTACCGCTATAATTGCCGGGTGCAGGATGCACCACCATTCCCTTAGGCTTATTCACAACAAGAAGGTCGCTATCCTCGTAAACTATATCGAGCGGTATATTCTCGGGAGCGATCTCGGATGCGGCAGGCTCGGGAATCTTCACAGTAACCGTATCGCCCTCCTCAAGCTTCAGGCTTTTGGAGGCTTTTTTACCGTTTACGAGAACTTCTCCGCTCTCTATAAGCTTTTGAATAGCGGAGCGAGTCATAGAGAGCCGCTCCGCCAAAAATACGTCTATTCTTTTTTTGATATCATCGAGCTTTATCTTAAAGCATTCTTCGTTTTCCGAAGAAGCATCTATCTCTTCATCAGGATAAATTCTGCTCTCGTCCATCTTCGTTTCCTTTATCTTCCGTTTCTTCGATACGTTCTTCCAAAGACTCTTCACGCTCGGGCATTTCCAAAGAAACGCCGTCGGAGCTTTCTTTCTCACACTCACAAGACGTGCCTTCCTGCTCGTCCACAGCTTCTGAAAGAGTGTTTGCCTTTGCCGCCTTTTCCTTTTTTATATCGTTTACTATCTCAATTATCATTGAAAGCATAAAGAATCCTGCGCCCACGCAAACACACACGTCTGCGAAATTGAATATCCAAGGCCAGATCTTTGGGAAAGCGCAAAAATCGATAAAGTCGGTAACAAGGCCCTCTCCCACGACGTCGCCGTTAAAGATCCTCTCTACCATATTTCCGATTCCGCCGCCTATGAAAAGTGAGAAGGCTATTCCCTTAAGCTTGTCCATCTTTCTTGCATAGATCGAAAGACCGACCGTAAGTCCTATAATAGCAACGGTCGAAAGGATCATAAATACCCATCTGTTATCAGAGAGCATACCCATAGCCGCGCCGTCATTATAGGTGAGTCTGAATCTCAGCACACCGGGGATGATATCTATCGTTCCGCCAGAAACAAGCGTCTCACTTGTAAGCGCAAGATGCTTTGTCCACAGATCGACAATGATTGAAATGATTATGATTGCATAGTATATTAATAAAATCATTTTGATTTCCGATTTTCCTTACTGTTTTTTTGTCGGGTCGGTGCCCATTTTTATAACGTCCTGAACCGTAAGCTTTATAGCCGAGGAAAGCGCTCTTTCCTCCTCTATCTCCTTGCGTGTCTTACCGCCTCTTACGTCGCTCTTTGCCTTAGCAAGAGCTCTTGCGGCATATTCGCTCGGCGAGAGCGCAAAGTCGCTTTCGTTAAGATCGCCCGGAGTAATATTCTGTATAAGCTCAATATGCTTCTGATACTGAACGAACATCTTGTTCTTGAAATCAAGAACCTGCTTTCTGAGTGCCTTGAGGGTGTTTATCTCAACCTTTATCTGCTCTCTGAATTCGGCAAGTATCCTCTCACAGGTCTCTGTAGTGGACTCTATCATCTGAGATGCTCGCATTTCTGCATCGTCGGTAAGCCTTTTTGCGGCGCTCTGCGAATCGACGAGCACCTTTCTTATGGCATCCTCCTTGCCCCTGTATGCGTCAAGCTCGCTTTCTATAACGGCAAGCTTTCTTGTAAGGGCATCCTGCGCTCTGTAAAGCTCTGTGTACTTTTCGATGACGAATGCAAGATATTCGTCTACCTCGGTCTTTGAATAGCCCTTGAAAACCGTTTGAAATTCTTTGTCCTTAAGCTCATAAGGCGGTATCATATATCCTGCACTCCTTTCTATCTTTTTTACTCGGTTATCCTTACAAATTTGAAACAAAACAGCATCTCAAAAAAGCCGCAAGCGCTATCGCCACGGCATAAGGGATATCTATTGCCGCACCCCTTACAAGAGGCAGTCCTCCGATAAGTGCTCTTATCGGAATCACAAAGGGCTCACTGAGACACTTAAAGACATAATACACCCTGCTGTCAGATTGCTCTGTTATTTTGAAAATGATTCTTGCTATCAAAAAGATCTCTGTAAGAAGCATTATCAGAGCAAATGACGCGGATATAAAAGTAAAAGCCTCTTTCACCTTTTCTCCCCTTCAACTATTCAATACGCCCGACTCCTTTTATACGAATCGGGCGAGATTTATCAGAACTGATCTATATTGCTTGTGCCGACAGACGAAGACATTCCTGCGCTCTCAGCATCTGCGCTCATGGTAGCCGCCTCTTCAAGCTGCTCGTTTGAAATTGCAACGTTGCTGGGCGTTACGATATAGGTGCCTGCAGTTATGTGCTTTAACTGACCGCCTATAGTGTAAGTAACTCCTACAAGGAAGTCTATTATTCTTCTTGCAGACTCAGCACTTGCATCCTCTATAATAAGAACAACAGTCTTCTTGCTCTTTAAGTGGTCTGCAACTCTCTTTATCTCGGAATCGTAAGAGGAAAGTCTTATCACCTTAAGCTCTACTGCCTTGGGAGCGGCAGGTCTTACCGCTTCTCTTTCGGTATAAGACGCCTCCTGCTCTATCTGCTCGTCAGTATTTCCGCCCTCAACGGCTTCCTCATTCATTTCTTCTTCGTCCTCAATATCGTCCCCGATAAAAAGTCCTGCAAATTTCTTCATGAATCCCATATTATCCTCCTGTAGCGAGCGTCTCGCTTATATTATCTTATATTATCTTTTATTGATCCTGATTATCCTTCGGGTAATATCTTTCGCCGAATATTGCCCGTCCGGGTCTTATCATGGTCGAGCCCTTCTGCATAGCTTCTATATAGTCTCCCGACATTCCCATTGAAAGTACCCCATTATATATATTATGCAATTTATTTTTGCAAATGTCAATAAATATTTCGTAACTTTGAGAGAAATATTCTAAAAGCCTATCCTTATCGTCGGTTTTCGGAGGGATTATCATAATTCCCCGAAGCTCAAGAGCATCAAGGCTCATTATCGTATCGCAAAGCCCGTAAAGCCCTTCTATATCGACTCCGCCCTTTGACTCTTCTCCTCCTATATTGACCTCTGCAAGCACGGGCATTTTCTTGCCTATTTTCTTGCACTGCTTATCTATCTCTCTTGCAAGTCTTTCGGAGTCCACCGACTGTATCATGCAGACCTTATCGACTATATATTTTACCTTGTTTGTCTGAAGTCTTCCTATGAAGTGAATATTCAGCTTCTCTTTATCAAGATCCGGATATTTTTCAAGAAGCTCCTGAACTCTGTTCTCGCCTATATCGGTAAGACCGTGCTCTGCCGCACGGTTTATAATCTCTGCGCTCACCGTTTTTGTTGCGGCACAGACAGTCACATCGGCTGTGGCATATTTTTTTACATCTTCAAAAAGCTTATCAAGTCTTTCGTAAAGCTCATTATAATTATCTGTCTTTTGCAAGTATCTGTCATCTGCCTTTCTGCGGCATCATTTAAGTATCTTTCCGTCGTAAAGATCGGTTCCCTTTAATATTACGTTATCGTTCTGAGCTATAAGCTTATAGCTTCCCGACGATCTTTCTTTATCGTTTGTGACTATCATCATTCCGTTTTCTGCGAAAAGCGGTACTACCTCTCTGAACTGAACGATAAATCCTCTCTTGATATATACGCCGTACACACCGTCAATTTCTCTTATTGCACTCGTTGGGATCTTGAAGCCCTTGTAGCTTGCGTAAATTATCGAGATGTCGGTTATTCTTTCAAAGGGGTGAGAGGGATCCTGCGTGTTGCACGAGAGAATGAGCACTCTTTTATCGGAGCCCTTTTCGAAAATGATCTTTTCAAGAGTCATTTCAACCTCAAAATCACCGACTCTGCACTGATATCTCTTTCCGATAGAGAGCTTTGAGGTTTCTGCCGAGCTTACGATACAAACCGCTCTGAACGTTTCTGATTCAACTATCTTTCCGATACACGATTTTTCTTTGTAAATATCGAGTCCGGGATCGTCGGAATCCTCTTCTGAGTCCTCTCCTTCTTCGGGAGTTTCTGCTTCTTCGGGTGCTGACGTTGTAACTACCGGATTTTCTTCCTTCTCATCTGCATAAAGAGGATCGAAAAGCTTCTCTGCCTCCTTGACCGAAAGCGAAAGCGCGCCGTCAAGATCTATTCTTTCCTCATAGCCGTCTATTTCGCTGAAGAACCATCCTGCGCTCTGAAGCTTAACCGTTTCTACGGGATAGCCAACCTTTTCTCTTACCGCACTTATTGCGTCGTCACAAGCCTTGAGCGCGCTTGAAATCGAAAGATTGTTATTCATTACCTCTTTGGCAAGAAGCAGGGCGCGAAGTGATTCGCGGTACAGATCGGCGTCACCTATTCTTTTATCCGCAAGACAGTTATAAATGCTGTCATATACTGCATTTATTCTTGCATCAAGCGACGTTTCGGTTGCTTCATCCCACTGTCTGCTTGCAAGCACTATGGCTTCTCTCATAAGATTGAGCCTTGTGAGTGTTTCTATAAGCGAATAGCTTCCTCCGCTTTTATAATAAACACCTGCAAGCGGCTCGTTTTTCGAGACCTTGCTTCCGCTCTTGATATAGTATTCTACGTTTCCCGTCATACTGCTGTAAACGTATTGCTCGTCTTTTACAAGATAAGCGCTTGTATTTATAGCGGCATCGTATTTGTTTTCCTTCACGGGCAAAGTGTTTACCCCGTCCGCAAGGCTTTTCGAGGTGTGATAGCCTATATCTATAACAAGTATAACGACCGCAAGAGAAACAGCAATTATCGAAGCAAGCTTTTTCTTGTCCTGTATTCTGATCTCTCTTCCGAATATTTTCAAGGCTGACACCTCCCATCCTTACATACTTAAAAATTCATTTGCTATTCTGTCTGCTATCTGCTCCGCGCTTTCAAGGCAGATGTCGATCTTGATAGCTTCTTTGTTTCTTTCCCACCAGGTAAGCTGACGCTTTGCATAGTTTCTGCTTGCCTTCATTACCTTGGCAACAGCCTCGTCCTCGCTTATCTCTCCCCTTAAATATTCGGAGATTTCCTTGTATCCTATCGCCTGCCCTGCGGTGGAGATAGGATCGAGCGCGAGCGCTCTTACCTCTTCTATAAGTCCCTCATCCTTCATCATAAGCACACGCTTATCTATTCTGTCATAGAGCATCTGTCTGTCTGATGCGGTGAGAGTGTATATTTTCGCATTATATTTCTGCTCTCTTCTTGAAAGCTTATCAAGCTCCGATTTCGTTTTGCCCGATATGAAATATATTTCAAGTGCTCTTATTACTCTTTTGGCATTGTTGGGATGTATTGCCGCCGCAGATTCGGGATCTATCTTTTGCAGCATTTTATGGTTTTCCTCGGGTGTGTTTTTTGAGAGCCTCTCTCTTATTTCTTCATCGGCGCCGGGTGCTTCAAACGAGTTCTGATAAAGAACACTCTCAAGATACAGCCCCGTTCCTCCGCAGAAAATTGGAGTCTTACCTCTTCTTACTATATCCGCAATACACCTCTCGGCATCCCTTACGTAGTCGGCGCAGGAGTAATTGTCAGAGGGGTCTGCAACGTCTATCATATGGTGAGGCGCGGCTGCAAGCTCCTCTTTCGTGGGCTTTGCCGTTCCTATATCCATACCCCTGTATATCTGCATCGAATCGCAGGATATTATCTCTCCGTCAAGCATTTTTGCAAGTTTTATTGCAAGCGAGGTCTTGCCCGATGCCGTCGGGCCTGTTATACAAAGTATCTTCTGCATATCATTCAAAAAGGCAGGCATCTCCGAAGGAGAAGAATCTGTACTTCTTTTCTATAGCCTTCTCGTAAGCACCTATAGCTATTTCTCTTGAAGAAAATGCCGAAACGAGCATCAGAAGAGTGCTTTCGGGCAGATGGAAGTTTGTTATGAGCGCATCCGTTGCCTTGAATTTATAGCCCGGATAAATAAATATTCTCGTATCGTCTGCCATCTCGTGAACTATTCCGTTCTCGTCAGAAACGCTTTCAAGAACACGGCAGGACGTAGTTCCCACCGCAACTATTCTGCCGCCGTTTTTTCTTGCCGAATTAATAATATCTGCATTTTCCCTCGTCACGGTGATGAACTCGCTGTGCATATCGTGATCGGCAATCTTTTCTTCCTTAACAGGTCTGAAGGTTCCAAGACCTACGTGAAGCATAACTCTCGCTATCTTGATTCCCTTTTTCTCGATTCTTTCAAGAAGCTCGGTGGTAAAGTGAAGACCTGCCGTAGGTGCCGCCGCACTTCCTCTCTCGTTTGCATAAACGGTCTGATAAGAATCGTTATCCTCAAGCGGCTTTGTTATGTAAGGCGGAAGGGGCATCTTGCCAACCTTATCGAGAACTGTATAAATATCCCCGAGTGATTTATCGTAAACAAATTTAACGATTCTGTTTCCGCCCTCGACCGTTTCAAGAATCTCTGCACGTAAAATACCGTCGCCGAATATAATGGTAGTGCCCGGCTTAAGTCTTCTTCCCGGTCTTGCAAGTGTTTCCCACACGTCAAGTCCTCTCTGTCTTAAAAGAAGAAGCTCAACCTCAATTCCGCTTTCTTCCTTTATTCCGAGAAGTCTTGCGGGGATCACCTTTGAATCATTTATAACAAGGACGTCGTTTTCGTGAAGGTGATCTATTACGTCGGAAAAGATCTTATCCTCGGTCTCTCCCGTCTTTTTATTTATGATCATCAGCTTTGCGCCGTCACGCTTTTCGGAGGGCTCCTGAGCTATGAGCTCCTCGGGGAGCACGTAGTAAAAATCCTTTACCGAAAGGTCGGTCGCACTTTTTTGGTTATCAATCATTTTATCAAATCTCCAATATTGTACACTCCTATATATTATATAATATTTTATTCTTAAATTCAAGAGTAAAAAAATCTTTTATTACCGATATTTACCGCAAAAAAACAAGGAGGGATCGTTTTGAGCACAAGACAGCCCCTAAAAGGATGTATAACCGCCCTTGCCACCCCATTTTCAGATCTTAAAATAGACTACAAGGCTCTGTCCCGAATGATAGCATTTCAGGAAAACAAAAAGCGGCGCGCCGAGATATCGGGAATCGTTATTGCGGGAACCACGGGGGAAAGCCCCACTCTTTCGGATGATGAAAAGCTTTCTATGCTTTCCTTTTCTCTTGAGAAAAGCTCTCTTCCGATAATAATGGGAGTGGGCTCAAACGACACAAAAAAGACCTGCGATCTTGCAAGACTTGCCTCTGCAGAAGGTGCTCATTCACTTCTCGTCGTATCTCCCTACTATAACAGACCCAACCCCGAGGGACTTATAAAGCATTATCTCTCGGTTGCCGAATCAAGCGAGGTGCCGATAATAGTATACAACGTTCCTCACAGAACCGGAGTTGATATTCCCATTTCGGTCTACGAGCGTCTGTCAGAGCACGAAAATATAGTCGCCGTGAAGGAAGCCTCGCCCGAGATCACAAAGGTAATACGTGCCTCACTCGGAACAAATCTTTCGGTCTATTCGGGCAACGATGAGCTTGCTCTCGCATCGATCGCCTCGGGTGCGATCGGTCTTATCTCGGTATGCTCAAACATTGTACCCGAAGAAACTGCGCTTCTTATAAAATGCGCTCTTGAGGACAAAATGAGCGATGCTAAGGCAATTCTGAAAAGACTCTTGCCCGTGCTTGACTTCCTTTTCTGTGACGTGAGCCCGATACCCTTAAAATATGCTCTTTATAAAATGGGGCTTTGCAAAAACGAGCTCCGTCCTCCCCTATGCCCGCTCTCTGCCGCCAAGGAGACTCTTTTTGAAAGATTATCCTTCTTTTGATGAGATCGGGGATAATAAGGCAAAAAAACAAAAGACAGAGACGATTCTCTGTCTTTTGTTTTTATCTGTTCTCTGCGACGTCAACGTAGAGCATTCCGTCCTTTTCGAAAAGGGGAACGTACGTGGTTGCGGGCGTTCCCGAATTGGGAGCGTGAATTACCATATAGATCCTTCCTTCTTTCGATCTGAGGATCATACCGTGTCCGCCCTCGATTACGGAGAATACGTTCGTATCATCTCCCGTAAACATGGGAGCTTCGGACTGTATCCACTCGCCGTCTATCTCTCCGTTTGAAGATTTTGCAATAGTTACAGCATATCCGTGAGCGCCGAAATTCGACCATATCATAAGAAGCGATCCGTCTTCACATCTGTACATCCACGGTCCGTCCGTTACCTGCTGATCTGTCCATACGGGATCGTCGGCTCTGAATATCTCCACAGGCTCTGAAGTAAAGTAGGAAAGATCTTCGGAAAGAGGTGCATAGCACATTCTGCCTATACCGTCATCGGTCGAGGTCCACTCATGAACGAAGACCATATAGGGATTTCCGTTTTTATCAACGTAAAGGGTTCCGTCTATAGCATCCCAATCAAAGGCTGTAATATGTCCCTTCTCGGTAGCATCGGGTGAGTTTTTTGATATGATCTCAAAGGTACCGTCGGGTGTATCGGAACGAAGCACCGCTACTCCTCTATGATTGTTTCTTGATGACTTATAGGTCGCCATAAGATAGAACTTGCCGTTATAATAATGGCACTCGGGTGCCCAGAAATCACCTATCGCATCACTTCCGTCGGCAGTAAATATCATCTTCGTGCTTGTCCACTCAAGCAGATCCTCACTTGTTCTTACAGAGAATCCGTTTCCGCCGTTGGCGTACAGATAATATGTTCCGTCATGAAGAAGTATGCAGGGGTCTCTCTGGAAGAACGCGGTTATACTGATACTCATATACTTCGGAATGGAAAAGCTTCCGTTTTTATAAACCTTTTCATAGAAATAGTGTACTGCTCTGATCAGATTCACATCGTCTCTTCCGCAAAGATATATCTTTACACCATCATCATCGATGTACTGCTCTACCTTGTATGTAAGATCGTAAGAAGCCGAACAAAGTTCCTCTCCCTTTTTTCCTGCTCTTCCGATAATTACGGCATTTTTATAGCGTGTATCGTCATCTTTTTTTGAAAGCACATCAAGAACAGTATCCTTTCCGCTTGCTTTTCGAATCATAAATGCAACAGACTCTGCCATTGTTTTCACGGCTTTTGATGCATCCTCGGGATAGAGGACCGCAAAATCCTTAACATCAAGATCTGTTCCGCTTGCTCTTATTTCAAAATCACCTATCATAGCATTATTACCCATCTGACTGTATAAATCCTTAAGAAAGGCCAAAAAATCTCCTATCGCGGCACATATAAGATCGTCGCTTAAGGCTGTAATAACAATTATTCCCGCCTCGGACTTTATTATATACTCATCCGCGGCAAGAGAATCGGTTATTGACGACTCTTCTCTGTTGGTTTTTCCGATAACAATTTCCTTTGCTCCCTCAGCACGAGCTATCTTATCAACTCTCATAGGAAGCTTCTTACCCGAGAGCTCCTTTACAAGGGTAGAAATATCTCCTGCCGCGCCCTCCACGCGCTTTGAAACCTTATCCGAATAAACGATAGTAAACTCGGAGAGATCATAAAGCTTATCACCGACAGCAGTTGTCGTTGCCAAGGTCGTTGTTGTAACGGGCTCCTTTGTGGTATTAGTATCACTACTTGTCCCTATAGGCGAGCTTTCACCCGAGCACGCAATGAATAGAACCGCGATCAGAGAAAAGCAAAGAAAAACAAGTAACTTTTTCATGGTAAACCTCCAAACGATGAGTTTTCTTATTTACAATGAGTTTTCTTATTTAATATTAATATTTTTTAACCGAACAACAAAACCAGATCAGGAAATCTTTATTCAACTATGTATCCGCCTATGCTCCATCTGTGAGGCGGTGTCTCGCTTCTTGAAAATCCGTTTTTAAGAAGCGCGGATATGAGGTCACTTGCAAAGGATATGAACTTTTTATCGTCCCACCATTCACTTCCCGAGCATATCTCGGATATAACAAGTGCAAAATCGTGGCTCTGACCGAGCATTACCGCTCTGTTTTTCCATTCCTCGACAAGTGCATCAGCACCCTCCACGTTTCCGAGAGAGAGCTTATACGTAGGCTCAAAGAGCCCCGAAAAATCATCTGCGAATTTTGCGATTCCATCACAAATAATCTTTACCGAATCCTCTCTTTTAATGATAGAGGATATTTTTTCGTTTCTTACCTTCTTTTTGGCTTCGGTTACAAAGTAAAGAAATGCCGTGACTATTACCGCTACGCACAAAAGAAGAATTGTTATCGGTACAGCGGTCATAAGTGCGACCATTTACACACACCTCGCTTTTATTTTGGAAGTAAAAAGCCTTTTTCAGATCTTATCCGATCCGTCGTCGGGAATAACCTCTTTCATTGCAGCAATAGCACACTCGATCATCTGATCCTCGGGCATTTTCGTGGTTATCTTCTGGAGAAGAAGTCCGGGGAATGAGAATATCCTTGTGATTATATTGTCGTACTTACCTGCAAGCTTTATAAGCTCATACGAGCATCCCATGGTTATGGGAAGAAGGAGTATCTTTATTAACGATCTGAGCCATGTAGGAAGTGCTCCCGGAATGAACACGCCTATAATGATACTCACAAGAACGGTAAGTATGATAAAGGACGTTCCGCATCTTGGATGAAGTCTTGTCTGCTTCTTTACGTTTTCAACAGTAAGGTCAAGCCCTGCCTCGTAGCAGAATATTGTCATATGCTCTGCACCGTGGTACATAAAGGTTCTTTTTATATCCTTCATCAGCGATGCAAGCCACATATACAGAATAATAATTATTACCTTAAGCACACCCTCAATGGCACTTCTGACAACCGACATATTATAGTCGATTCCGAAGAGCTGCATTATCCATTTTGCGGTGTATGACGGAAGAATAATGAAAAGTCCTACCGCAAGAAGAATTCCGAGAAGAAGCGATATGACTCCGAGGAATCCGAGCGACGTATCATCGGGATCCTTGCCCTTCTTTCTTGCCTTTTCTTCTCGCTTTATCCTTTCCTCCTCGGGCTCGGGATAATCGGCGATATAAATATCGGAAGCTCTCATAAGGCACTTATAACCGAGTGCGAGCGAGAGTCCCATATTGAAAACACCTCTTACAAAAGGAATTTTGGAACATTTCTTTGCATAGCGCATAAATCCGCCCTGCTTCTTTCCTTCCTTTTCCCTTTTTTCACTTTCGAGTCTGAATTTCTCAGCCTCTTTTTCGTTAAGCGGAGTGAATTTTGCCTCGCCGTCGGTTTCCCATTTATCGACGAGTATCTCTCCGTTTGCGCGTCTTACCGCCATAGCGGTCATTTTGGGGCCTCTCATCATTATTCCCTCGATGAGCGCCTGACCTCCGATAGACGTCTTTATTTCATTTTTTTCTTTCATTTTTATCCTCTTTCATCAGATAGATGACTTCACGTAATCGTCTATCTTCTGTGCGGCTTCTCTTCCCGCACCCATAGCAAGTATAACTGTTGCGGCACCCGTAACAGCATCTCCGCCCGCAAATACTCCATCCTTTGTGGTTGTAACACCGTCAGAGGTTACGATACAGCCTCGTCTGTCCGTGTCAAGACCGGGGGTGGTCATTCTTATAAGCGGATTGGGAGAGGTTCCGACAGCGATGACAACTGTTCCCACGTCAAGTGTAAACTCCGAGCCCTCTATTTCCTTGGGACTTCTTCTTCCGCTTGCATCAGGCTCTCCAAGCTCCATTCTTATGCATTTGAGTGCGGTCGCATTGCCCTTTTCATCAGAAATTACCTCAATAGGATTTGTAAGAAGGTGGAACTCGATTCCCTCCTCCTTTGCGTGATGTATCTCCTCACGTCTTGCAGGCATTTCCTCTTCGCCGCGTCTGTAAACGATATACACGTTATCAGCACCAAGACGCTTTGCGCATCTTGCGGCATCCATTGCAACGTTTCCTCCGCCGACAATAGCAACAGAGCTTGATTTCTTTATGGGTGTTGCAAACTTTTCTCTTCCTGCCTTCATAAGGTTGATTCTTGTAAGGAATTCGTTTG
>JAFQWB010000038.1 GCA_017407725.1 Clostridia bacterium
ATCACCGTTATGAACCGCATCTATAAGCGCATTGTAATGATTGGCTATAAGCTTTGGCAGCTTATCGTAAGCCGCCTTGACCTCTTTCGGTGTAAGTCCTCCGCTTCCGTAAAGGGATGCGGAGGAGGGTCTGTCGGCGAGTGAATTCTCAACCGATGCATTTTTTATTAAGCTCTGATCTATTTTATTGACAGGCATTTTCTCCCTCCTTAAACGTCTCTTTCGCGAACTCTGCCCGCGATTTTCCATCTGTAGCTCATTGAATATGCTCACGTATCCGCTCTCATTTCTGTAAAAGCAGATGTTTACTACCGCGGAAAGATCGTCCGCCCTCTCAAGAAGAGAGTCTGCGCCCTCACCAAGTCCCCAACGTTTTTCTATTTCGCTTATCGGAGTATTGAATCTGATAAAGCAATATTCCATATCGTCAATTTCGTAAACTCCCGGCTGACCGATAAAGCATTCGGGGTTAAGAACGTTTATTCTTACTCTCCCCTTGACCCCTTCTCTTCTCTCATCCTCATCCCACTCAAGATAAAAGACAGAGCCGCCGAAGATGTACGTATATCTTTCGTCAATATCGTTGAGCCTTTCAAGCGGAAGCGAATCTCTTACGTTTTTAAGAAGCAGCTCGCATCTTCTTGCGAGTCTTTCATTATCCTCGCTCCAGTTATACGCCCTTACTCTCGGAATGGGTATCTCTGTCGATACCTGCGATTCTATAAGCTCGTAAGTGATATTTCTCACAACAGAAGCATCGACTCCGCTGCTCTGCCTCTTATCCCCTCTGTACTGATCGTACCATCTGCTTATATTATCAAAGGCTCCGTCTCTTCCTGCTATAGAGCTTTTAAGAAGCGACTGAAAAAATTCAAGTCTGTTTTCGGGTATTTTCATTTTTCATCTCCTTTCTTCAGTTTTTCATTTGCCATGCGCTCCAGCTCTTCTCAAGCCTTCTTCTTTCCTCACGGTTTGCCCTTTCGTAATCGTCCATCATATCCTGCCTTGTAAAGTCCACGCTCTTCTTACTTTTTTCGGATGATGATTGCCACCACCATATCGCAAAATATCTCAGCGCATCAACCGAATGTGTAAGCTCGTGCGGTTCTCTTTTACAGTCGCACGGATTTTTCGGATCGACAAGAATACAGCTCATAGCTCTTATGAGATTGGTACAGGTCGAGAATATCTTTATTTTAGACGTGATGATTCCTCTTTCATCGGTATAGGGTCTTAAAAGCTCCTTGACGAAGAGCCATCCGCTTTCTCTGTTATTTGACGAGCGGGTAAGAACTATACCGTTTTCAAGAAATCCCGTAACCTGGCTTTTTCCGCTCCCTGCCTCTCTTGAAAATAGGTCGGGCGGTGCAAGTCTTGCCCTTGGAAAAAGTCTGTCACCCCATCTCTGATCAGAGTCTTTAATTCTCTTTGCCGCCTCTGAAACAACAAGTCCGCTTTCGTATATCTCGTCAATAACGAAAACGTTATTCTCATTATCTACTGCAAATCGGTAATGGGCAAGCATATCAAGTCCGTAATCCATTGCGGTATACACCCTCCAGGATGAAGGTATCGCGAAGGGATCGCATACGTGTATGCACGGGTCAAGCTCGTGAAAGAAGAGTCCGCCTACGTTGGCAAGAGCCTCGTCGGCGCTTCTCGGATATTCTTCACGAATCCTCTGCCCGAGATCCTTCTTTGTTCTTTCATACCACTCTCTGTCACGGCGAGGATCTGCAAACACCGAGATAAATTTTTTGTGCCAGCCTTCACCCGTGAGCCAGAGCTCCTCAAAAAGAGTTCCCTTCTTGATGGTTGAAATTCCTATGACCTTTCCTCCGCTCGGTCTGTTTACCGTCGGATATGCCGCCGTCCATATTTCTCTTGCCCATTCCTGAAATGCCCATTCGTCAATGAGAATAATATTTGCCGTGAGCGAGCGTCCTGCGCTCGGCGATGCGGGAAGCGAGCGAAAGACAGATCTTACCTTGCCGGTGGAAAGCGATACCGATTCCTTCTGAATTTCGGCAGAAATGCCGCCGCCTGAGAGAAGAGCCTTCATATTATCGAAAATAACTCCGAGTCTGCGTACGAGCTCGTTTGCATCCGCCCTCGTTTTGGATATTGCAAGTACGCTGCATCCCGGATTATATATCATAGCCCAGGCGCAGTATATAAGCGCCACCCAAGTTATTCCGACCTGTCTTGCCTTTAAGAAAAGGTTAAGACGGTTGTCCCTTACCGAGAGAAGTGCCTCCTTCTGCTCTTGCCATGGCTTAAAGGGAACTATCAGCTCCTTACTGTCGCGGTCCTCGAAAAAGCAGTAGTTCGATGCAAAATAAATAAGGTCATCTCTGCAATATTCAAATTCCGCCTTTTTTACGCTATCAAGAATATCCTTGCTGTCGCGTATCACCTTATTCACCGTCAAGCCGCCTTTTAATATTCTCAATAAGTCTCATATCCTCGGGGGAGATGGATGAGGCTCTGTCTTCCTTATCTTCTCCCAGTCCGAAAATTGCCGTAAGATAGTATTTTGCAAAGGTGGAATCGATCTTTTTGCAAAGAGCTCCGTCTATCAAAAGCTGCTTTTGTCTTTCAAGGCATTCGTCGTAAGCTTCACCGAATTCGGGATAGCTTTCCTTCCACTGCTCGATACTTCTTACGCCTACACCTATTTGCTTTGCAAAGGATACAAAGGAGGGTATTCCGATAACATTCTCGCCGTCCTTTATAAGCGATCCGAAATGATCGGTCATCATCCGAGCGTATCTCTTGTTATATCCGTCCTTCATATAATCTCCTTTCGTCTTCCCGCTGATCTTATTGTAGCTTTTTATAACTCGAAAAAGTTACACCCTTATTCGAATCTCGCTTACTGGTGCTCTTTCTTTATGTCACGATACGATCTTATGAATATAATACAGTGTGAGAAAATTCACAATACTGTCAAGGACAAAGGAAAACGGTATGAAAAAAATCAAGATCTCCCTTCTCGGCGGTGACAAGCGCTTTGTTTTCGCGGCAAGACTTTTCTCTGGCGCGGGTTACGATACTCATCTTTTCGCAAACGATCTTCACGCAGAAAGCACTGACGGCATCGTTACCGACGATGACATTGATTCATCGCTTGAAAATTCGGACGTAGTTATTTTGCCTCTTCCCTATTCAAGGGATGGCACAAATCTTTTTGCTCCTCTTTCCTCACACGCTGTATCTCTTGACGAGCTTTTCAAAAAGCTTCCGAGAAATGCACACGTGCTTGCGGGAATGACCGACAATATTCCCGACGGCATAATCAAAATTGACTATAATCTTGACGAAGAATTCACACTGAGAAATGCCGCCGCGAGTGCCGAGGGTGCGCTTGCGACCCTTATAAAGGAAACGGACAAAACTCTTGCAGAACAAAAAACAGTCATAATCGGTTTTGGAAGGATAGGTTCTATTCTTGCCGATATGCTTTACTCTCTCGGAGCTAAAGTAAGCGTAGTTGCAAGAAACCCGATAGCACGGGCAAAGCTTGAAACGAAGGGTATATCCGCTTATGATATTCCCGATCTACGGGATTTACTCGGTGGGTGCGATTCGGTAATAAACACGGTTCCCTCCCCTTTGATAAGCGAGAGCACTCTTGCCCTTGCAAATGACGATCTTACCATTATCGATCTTGCCTCCGCACCCGGAGGATGTGACAAAAGAGCCATCGAAAAAAGGGGACTCAAGCTTATTCCCGCACCCGGTCTTCCCGGTAAATTCGCACCTATGAGTGCGGCAAGAGCCCTTTTCATTTTCGCACACAAATATATAAAAGAAAATATAAGCATATGAAACCAAGACTCGGTTACGCGCTGTGCGGATCATTCTGCACCCACGAAAAATCTATCAGAGCACTTGAGGAGCTTGCATCGAAATACGATATTCTTCCGATAGTAAGCTACACCGTAAAGGAAACAGACACAAGATTCGGAAAAGCAAGCGATCTTCTTGAAAAGCTTGAGTGTATTTCCGGAAAGAAGGTCATTGACAGCATTCCTCTTGCAGAGCCGATAGGCCCTAAGGGAATGACAGATATACTTGTCATAGCTCCCTGCACGGGCAATACTCTTGCAAAGCTTGCTCAGGGTATTACAGACACGCCAGTCACGATGGCGGCAAAATCGCATCTGAGATGCAAAAAGCCTCTTGTTATCGCTCTTGCCACAAACGACGCCATGTCGGCGAATCTCAAGAACCTCGCCACTCTTCTTGAGAAAAAGAACGTATATTTCGTTCCGCTTGTTCAGGACGATATTATAAACAAGCCCGACTCTCTCGTTTGCGATTTCGAAAGGCTTGAAGAAACTGTTTCTCTTGCCGCAAGGGGCATTCAGATAAGACCGCTTTTCAGAATATAAGATTTTTAAAAATCAAAGGGAGAACACCTCGGCTTTGCCGATGTGTTCTCCCCTTGTTCTCTTTTCAGATCATATCCATTCTTTTTGCAACAGCATATATTATCAGCTGTTTTCGTCTGTAAATGCCGCCGCAGACATAAGCGTGCAAAGCGGCGACCAGTTGTATCCTCTTATTTCACCGAGTGCCTCTATCATTTTCATTTTGACCTCGTCTGAATCGTATGGACAAGCCTCGTTCACCGCATCGAGGATAGCATCGTTCAGCCTTCGGTATTCACACAGAACCTCGGGACGCCGCTTTGCTCTTTCAAGCTCTTTTTGCCTGCGCTTAAAATCACCGCAAAGCGCAAATATCTGCCTTTTTACGTGAATGGGTAGTTTTTCGTTATCAAGTGTTTTGTATGGCATATTTTTACCTCCCGTATTTTATGAGTGTTACTCATATTATGACATACAAATCATCATTTGTCAAGTGTTTTATGAAAATTTTAAATAATTTTATGAGTCTGCCTCTTGACAGATGGCGCGGTGTGTGATATAATTTCATAAAAGGATGTGATCTTGTGTCTCTTGGGACTAATAACAGAATAAAAATACTGCGAAAGTCAAAGAGACTGTCGCAAACAGATTTCGCCGCGCTTTTCTCTGTTGATCAGACCGCTGTTTCCAACTGGGAAAACGGAAAGAACAGCATCGATATGTCGACCTGTGACAAAATAGCAGACTATTTTATGGTACCTATCGAATTTGTTTACGGAAAAAAATACACCCTTACCCGTCCCATATCCGAGTGGTCGGACGATGAGCTTTCAAAATACAAGGGCGCTCGCTCTCCCGAGGAGCGTGAATTCTGCGAATTCATATTCGGCAGAGGTGTATTTGAAGGAAGCAACACCACCGTCGGAGCATCGAAAACCCATGAAAAGCCATCAGAGGATGATATCAAAGCCGCACTTTTCGGCGGTGATGACGAGGTGACCGATGAAATGTGGGATGAGGTTAAAAAATTCGTTGAGTTTATTAAATCTAAAAAGGATCGGTGAATAAATGACCTCTCTTGAAATGTTATATGATACGGCTATGAAAAACGGTATTTATATCGAGAGCTTTTCCCTGCCGCTCTGCACCTCGCTTTCGGCAAAGTGCGGTAAGGATTATTATATCGGCATTGACAAGAGCAAGCTTTGCACCTCATCGGAAGAGGCGGTTATCATCGCACACGAGATAGGACACTGCGCCACCGACTCGTTTTATAGGGAAAACGAGTATTCGTCAAGACGCAAAAAATGTGAGAGACTTGCCGACGAGTGGGCAATAAAAAATCTTCTTCCTCCCGATAAATTTTTATCAGCCTACGATCACGGCTGCAGAGAGCCGTGGGAATTTGCCGAGGAGCTTTCGGTAACAGTTTCATTTGCTCAAAAGGCAATGGAATACTACAAGGACAGAATTCTGTTAAGACAAATATAAAAAAAGCTTATCACTCTCTTTAGGAGTGATAAGCTTTTTTGTTAACAAAAACGGACACAAAAAGACGGTTTTTTAAAGTTTTTGCCGCACTGCATTACCCACCGTACTAGTAGGGGCGGAACGCGTATCCCGCATACAGAATAATACTGCAAGACGAAATACTCTGTGTCTGTCATAAAGTGTACGACATACCAAAGGCGCCCTCCGGGAGGGAGCTGGGTATGTTATAATACGAAGTGCAACACCATCGTAAAATAAAGATTAAACAATAGAATAATGAATTTGTATTTTTGAGAGAAAGGCGTAGCCTTGAACGAAA
>JAFQWB010000039.1 GCA_017407725.1 Clostridia bacterium
GGGGCAGTGGATAATGTTTGTCTTGTCAAGACGGTACTCGATCTTACCTGCCTTAGCTTCTTTGATAGCTCTTGCAATGTCAGGAGATACTGTTCCTGCCTTGGGGTTAGGCATAAGTCCCTTAGGTCCGAGGATCTTACCCATACGTCCGAGAAGACCCATCATGTTGGGTGTTGTGATGATAACGTCGAACTCGAACCAGTTCTCTGTCTGGATCTTTTCGATGTAATCCTCTGCGCCAACGTAGTCAGCGCCTGCCTCACGTGCAGCATCTGCTGCAGGTCCCTTTGCGATTGCGAGTACGCGTACTGTCTTACCTGTTCCGTTGGGAAGTACTACAGCACCACGAACCTGCTGGTCTGCGTGACGGGAGTCAACGCCGAGACGAACGTGAACTTCGATTGTCTCGTCAAACTTTGCCTTTGCAGTCTGAACTGCAAGTGCAATAGCCTCATTTGTATCGTAAAGCTTGGACTTTTCAACAAGCTCTACGCTGCTCTTATATTTCTTTCCAAGTTTAGCCATCTTAAAAACCCTCCTTAGTCTTCTACCGTAACACCCATGCTGCGGGCTGTACCTGCAACCATGCTCATAGCTGTCTCAAGCGAAGAAGCGTTGAGGTCGGGCATCTTTGTTTCGGCAATCTGTTTTACCTGTTCCTTGGTAAGCTTTGCTACCTTATTCTTCTGAGGAACTGCAGAGCCGGACTCGATTCCGCAGGTCTTCTTGATAAGAACGGGTGTAGGGGGAGTCTTTGTGATGAATGTGAAAGTACGGTCAGCGAATACTGTGATTACTACGGGAATAATGTATCCTGCCTGAGCCTTTGTTCTTTCGTTGAATTCCTTGATGAAGTTAGGAATAGATACGCTGTGCTGGCCAAGGGCGGGTCCTACGGGGGGTCCGGGAAGCGCCTTTCCTGCGGGCAGCTGAAGTTTAATGTATCCAACTATTTTCTTTGCCATTTTAAATACACCTCCGAATGTGGTTCTTGATGGAAGAATTACAAAGTATTAAAATTTTTCTTCCTCCCACACGTACAAGACCGGCTTGTCTGTACGTTTACTTGAAATTTAGATCTCGAGTCGTTCTACACAGTTTGCATCAAGCTCAACAGGTGTTTCTCTGCCGAACATTGAAGCGATAACAACGACCTTTTTCTTGTCTTCCGAAATTTTTTCAACTTTGCCGATAAATCCGGCGATCGCTCCGGAAACGATCTTAACGCTGTCGCCAACCTCGAAATCGAGTGTTACTACCGATCTTTCTACGCCGATAGCGGCAACCTCTTCGTCTGTAAGCGGGATAGGTCTGGATCCCGGTCCGACAAAGCCTGTAACACCGGTAATATTTCTGACCACGTGCCAGCTTTCATCGGTCATGACCATTTTGATAAGAACGTAGCAGGGGAAAATCTTTTCCTCAACCTCTTTAACAGTCTCTCCGTTCTTTTCCTCAACCGTTACAGTGGGAATCTGAACGTCCATTATAAGATGTCCGAGTCCACGGTTCTCAACGATCTTTTCGATATTGGTCTTAACCTTATTTTCGTAGCCCGAGTATGTGTGCGCTACATACCACCTTGCTCCGTCCATATATTCCGCCATTATTCAAGCCTCCAAACTTATGCAAAAATGCTTCCGAGCGAGCTGAGTGCTCTGAGCGCTTCGGAAAGACCTACGTCAATAAGTCCGGTTATACCTGCAAGAACAACAAGTACAATACCGATCCATACACTGTTGATAAGTGTTGTCTTCTTGGGATACCAGGTTATTTTCTTCATTTCAGCCTTTACGCTCTTGAAAAATCCGGCTCTGTTCTTCTTATCAGCCTTATTTTCCTCAGTGGGCTTACGGGTTTCTTCAACTTTAGCCATGATAACCCTCCTTACTTAGATTCTTTGTGTGTTGTGTGCTTCTTGCAGAAACGGCAATACTTTTTCATTTCAAGTCTATCGGGGTCATTCTTCTTGTTCTTCTTAGTATCGTAGTTTCTCTGCTTGCACTCTGTACAAGATAACGTGATTTTTACTCTCATTTCGGCACCTCCTATTTGATTTGGGGCGAGAGAACCGCACCATAGTTTTTACCTCCCTCTTGCAAAGGAGTCTTCATTAAAAATGAGCGCACAAAAAAGACCTCTCCACAGAGGTAATAATGATTTTATCACAGATTAGTGTTTTTGTCAAGTACTTTCGTTCTTTTTTTGCACTTTTGTCAACTTAAACAAAAACAAGGGAGAGTCTGCACCTATCATACACAAAGTATGCAAACTCCCCCGAATTTTGGCAAATATCAGCCCACTAATATACACTTAACACTCTTCAAGCGCATTCTTTACTCTCAGATAATCGTTGGTCAGAACAGTCTCTATGCCCATTTTTCTATACCTTACGGCTTCATCGGGATCATCTGCAAAGAATACATTACAAAGTATACCATTCTCCTTTGCAAGTCTTACCGTTTCCTCACTAAAATAGGGCTTGAAAAGCTGTATTTTATATGCTCCGAGCTCCTTTGCGCGTCTTACCATCGAGAGCGGATCCTTATCTCCGTTCCATCCGACACAGACCGCAATATCGGGCGCATATTTCATTACCTTTCTTATCTTATCGTCATTTGAGGTCATAAAGTAAACGTGCTTTTCGCAGTCATACTTTCTTATAAGAGCAACGATCTCCTCCATCTTATCGTCCTCCATACCCATATCCCAGATCTTGACGTGGATATTCATAATGACTCTCGATGCGAATTTCTTAAGTATTTCCTCAAAGGTTGCTATCTTAAGACCCCCAAATCTTTCGTCCGACTTTGCCCCGAAATCAAGCGAGGCAAGCTCCTCATAGGTATGCTCATAGATCTTGCCCTGTCCGTTGCTCACCCTCTCAAGGGTACTGTCGTGGCAGGAAACGAGAACTCCGTCAGAGCTTGACCAGATATCGAACTCTATCTCCTCCGCTCCCATAGCAACCGCCGCTCCGAGCGAAGGCATTGTGTTTTCAGGTGCCACGGTGCTGAAGCCTCTGTGCGCGCAGATACGCGGATAAGGCATATCCTTGTCTGTCATTACGACAGAGCTTCCCGCATTTCTGTAGAGCCAGGGGCGTCTTCCATCCTCTATATATTCATAATGCGCCTTGAGTGCTCCCTTATAGCCCGCGGGTTTATAATATTTATCCTTGGGGTCGATCTCGCAAACTGCGAGTCCCACTCTGCTCTTCATATTAACTATCTCTTCGCCCTTCGGGTTTATAACACAGCTGCATCCGCAGATACCCGAATCCTCTCCAAGCGATACCGAAGCTCTTATAAGGTAGGCGTTTGTATTATAGCAAAGAAATCTGTTTATTATAGAAAGAGCCTCATGACTGTCGGTTCTCTGATGAGAGCATCCTATTATAATATCAACGTTTTCTCTTGCAACTCTTGCGAAATTTTCATAAAAATAAAAATCGTAGCAGGTCATAAAGGCAAATCTTATGCCCTCAAGCGTGAGAGTATAAGGCTTTTCAAACTCATAGCTATACTCAACATCAAGTCCGTTTCCGCCCTTTTCAAAGCTCTTGACCTCGCTTGGTGCGGGATGAGCCTTGAAATATTTACCCACAATGTTTCCCTCTCTGTCGATGGCGTAGGTGGTATTTCTGTATCCAAGCTCACTCTCGCTTGCGGCGTTGACAAAAACGATGGAGCTGCATCTTTTTGCGGTCTCTCTTGCCTTTTCAAGGATTATTTTGTTGTTTTCTCTTATAGCGCTATGGAATGCCTCTCCCGATCCCATATCGACCGGAACGTCGGTATATTCGGGAAGAACTATTATATCAAGATCGTCGGTGCACTTATCAAGAAGTGCGATCTGCGACATAAATCTATCGCTTAAATCATTTTTATCATAAGAATATTCGGGCTGTATTACGCATACTTTCATGTCTTTTCCTCCAAAATGATCGGCGCAGATCTGTTGACCTGCGCCGAATCGGATCAATTTACAAATTTATTCTCTTATTCCTCGTCTGCGCGAGCCTTAGCCTCTGCAATGACCTTCTGTGCAATGTTTCCGGGTACTTCCTGATATCTTGTGAAGTAGTATGTGAATTCACCTCTGCCCTGAGTCATTGCTCTGAGTGCGATCGAATAGTCGCTCATTTCAGCCTTCGGAATCTCTGCTTCGATAGTTGTGTATCCTATCTTTCCGGGTGTTGCTGTGCTTCCAAGCACGCTTCCGCGGCGCTTACCGTTGATATCGCCCATTACGTTACCCGAATATACGTCGGGAATTGTAACCTTAAGCTCACCGATAGGCTCGAGAAGAACGGGGTTAGCCTTTGCAAGACCTTCCTTATAAGCGATGCTTGCCGCCATCTTGAAGGAAAGCTCGTTAGAGTCAACGTCGTGGTAAGAACCGTCGTAAAGGTCAGCCGCAAGTCCTACTACGGGATATCCTGCGAGAACACCCTTCTTCATTGCTTCCTGAAGTCCCTTTTCTACTGCCGGGAAATAGTTCTTGGGTACAGATCCGCCTACAACGCTTGTTGTGAAGGTGAGTCCGTCCTCTTCACCGGGTCCGAAGGTGATCTTAACGTGACCGTACTGACCGTGTCCGCCCGACTGCTTCTTGTGCTTACCTTCGCACTGAACCTTCTTGCGGATGGTTTCTCTGTATGCGATTCTGGGAGCTTCAAGCTTAACGTCAATGCCCTTTGCCTTGAGCTTGGCTATAACTACGTCTATCTGCATATCGCCGATACCCGAGATAAGAAGCTGCTTTGTTTCGGGATCGCTCTCGAATCTGAGTGTCTTATCGGAGTCGGCTCTTCTGAGTATGCTCTGTGCGATCTTATCCTCTTCTCCCTTTGCCTTCGGAATGATAGCCATTGTAAGGAAGGGCTCGGGGAACTTGATCTTTCTGATGTTTACATCCTCGGAAAGTCCTGTAAGGGTGTCGTTTGTGTTGGTGTTGTTAAGCTTAGCTACCGCACCGATATCACCGAAGCAAAGAGAGTCAACCTCTGTGAGCTTCTTACCCATAACTACGCTGTAGTGAGAGAACTTTTCTATTGTTCCCGTGTCAACGTTACGGAGAGTTGCCGTTCCGTCAAGCTCACCCGACATAACCTTGAAGTACGTAATTCTTCCGAACTGGTCTGCAGTCGTCTTGAAAACGTGAACTGTTGCGGGACCCTTTTCGGAAACCTCCATCATTCCGCCATCCTCGGTTGCTATCTTTTCGTTAGCAAGAGGGCTGGGATATGCGGATGATACGCTGTCCATAAATGCCGAAACGCCCCAAAGAAGCTGAGCCGCACCCGCATATACGGGAGAAATATCGTTGCTTGCAATACCCTTGCAAAGAGCAGCTGTTCCTTCTTCTGCGGTGATCTCCTCACCTGCGAAGAACTTATCCATAAGATCCTCATCAACTGCGGCGATCGTTTCGAAAAGTCTTTCACGGTAGGATGCAACAGAATCTGCATCCGCATCGGATACTGTAACCTTTCCGTCCTTGCCGTACTTATACTGCTTTAAGTTAAGTACGTTTACAAAGGTTCCCTCTTTGTCCATAGGAACGACAACGGGACATACTGTAGGTCCGAACTTCTCAATAAGATCTTCAAGGATCTTGTCAAAGTCTGAATCGGGATCGTCAATTTTATTTACAAAGAATGATTTCGGTGTCTTTGTGAGAATGGAGTGGTTCCAAGCAAGCTCTGTTCCGACCTCAACTCCGCCCTTACCGTCGATAACTATAACCGAAGTCTCTGCAACCTTAAGTGCGCAAAGAACCTCACCTATAAAGTCAAGGAATCCGGGTGCGTCAAGCACGTTGATCTTTGTATTATTCCATTCAACGTTTGAAAGCGATGTATATATAGAGAATCCTCTGTTAATTTCTTCACTGTGATAATCACTTACTGAGTTTCCTTCTGAAGCTTTACCCATTCTGTCGGTGTGTTTTGCAAGGAAAAGCATCGCTTCGTTAAGAGTAGTTTTTCCGCTTCCGCCGTGACCGAGGAAGCAAATGTTTCTGATTTGTTCCGAGGTAAATTTCGCCATTGTTTTGTTAACTCCTTAATTTATGATAGTTGGGCGTCGCCCACTAAATAACACTTTCAATAAAAAAATCAAAATTATTTCGTCGGTGTTTGTTGTGATTATACAACATTTTACTGAGTATTGCAATAGCTTTTTAACAAAAAAATCAATTTTTTTAAATTTATGACCTCTTTTTTCAAAAAATCTTCCCGAATTTACCTTGAAAACTTTCTCTTTTTACAAATTCTTTATCTATTTCGTTCATAACGGACAATTTTTTTAAGCTCCACAAGGGTGATATGAGGCTTTCTCTTTCACCGTCACCCGTAACTCTTCCGAGAACGATATCATCCGGCAGGATTTCTATCTGCGAAACGGTTATATCAACGTACTCGTCAAGAGTGAGAGTTTTGAAAAGACCGCTCTCGTATTCCTTTGCGATTGCGGTGTTTTTAAGAACGTGCAGAAGATGGATCTTGAGCATATCGGGGTGAAGTTTTGCAACCTCGCGCGCCGTTTCCATCATCATTTCCTTATCTTCACCCGGAAGACCGTTTATAATATGTATGCAGGTAAAGAGATCCTTTACCCTTTCGTATCCCTTAAGGAAGGTTTCGTAATCGTGACCTCTGTTGATTCTTTTCGCGGTCGTATCGTGTATGGTCTGAAGCCCAAGCTCGACTGTAAGAAAGGTCTTTTCCGAAAGCTCGTGAAGAAGCTCCGCTATCTCAGAGTCAATGCAATCGGCTCTCGTCGCTATGCTTATACCGACGGCGTCCTCTATCCCGAGTGCCTCGTTATAGACGCTCCTCAGCTTTTCTATCGGTGCATAGGTGTTCGTGTGAGCCTGAAAATATACTATTCCCTTTGAGTCCTTCCACTTTTTTCTCATAAGCGCGGCGCTTATCTCATACTGCTCCTTAACAGAAAGAGTCGGAGGGGGAGCGAAATCTCCGCTTCCCCTTCCCGAGCAATACGTACAACCGCCTACGGAGCACTTTCCGTCGATATTCGGACAGGTAAAGCCTGCATCAATAGGTGCTTTGAACACCTTGCATCCGAATTTGCTTCTCAAAAAATAGTCATACGTATAATATCTCTTATTTGAATCGCTGTTAGCGAAAGGATTACTTCCCTTTTTTCTCATTTTTCTTCCTTTTCTTTAACCGTTTTCCCTTCATCATCGGCATACGCCTCAGAAAAGGGCATTCTCCCCATCTAGGTCGGCTGTATTTAAGCCATATATAAACAAGGGGTGTCACAATGAAATCATCTTTTGTAACAAAGAAGATATATTTTACAAGACTATTATATACCCCACCCCGTGTTTAATGTCAATACCTTTTCCCGATTTTTCTTTCACCGCGGATCTATTTTTTTACGGTAATAACAAATCCCGATATATTATCTCCGCTTATTTCGTATTCCGCTCCGTTTTTAATTGTAAGCGAGGTTATAGCTCCGTCTGCCGCCTTAACGTAATACACGTCGTATTCAGCTCCGTTTGCTTTTATACTGAGAGGGAACATATATCCGTATTCCCTTACCGTATCAATATACTCCGAAAGCAGCAGTCCGTTTTCTGCCATGTATACAGCATGCGGCACTCCCACGTATCTGAAATGACCTGACGCGCCGTTCATTATGAATCCGTATTTTGCGGCGTTCTTTGCAAACCAATCATAATACACGCTCTTTTTTGAGCCGTGTCCGATATCGAAGGTTCCCTCTGCCGTATACACGTTTATATCTGCCGAAAGACCAGTAACCGCTTCATCGTAGAGTCCGCTTTCTTTATCCGTGCCCTCCCCTACCGTATATGCGTAGCAGATCTGGATATCCTTCTTTCCGGTTTCCTTTGCGAATGCACCTATCATATCGGCAAGGGCGGTGTATGCTTCGCTTTTCATAAAAAGAAGTCTGCTTCTTAAAAAGAAATTTCCGTTTTTCTCTGCATAAAGACTCGAGAATCCCTTTTCGCGAAGTGCGGGACCCGAAAGCATGTCAAGCTCAGACGGTGAAAGTATCGACGAGAGCTTGTAGGTATAAGGTCTGTTTTTGTCAACAA
>JAFQWB010000040.1 GCA_017407725.1 Clostridia bacterium
AGGATGACACGTATATGTAGATTTCACTCCGTTTTCTTTACCGTACTTCATTACCCACCATCCCTAGTAGGAGCGAAGCGCGTAGCCCGTCTTACTATATATACACTCCGAAAACGCCAACAAAAAAGGGTGCTCGCGAAGAGCACCCTTAAGGCCGGAATATTATCAGATCTCTCTTTTCCACATTTTGTACATTCTTTCGTAGACTTCGGGTCCGATATCGGGATTTCCCTTGGAGAAGGAAGGAACGTACATATCGCCTGCCGCCTTTTTGTCGGAGCACGTGGTATCGTTTCTCCACTTTTCTCTTTCCTCGGGGAGTCTTAAATCGGGAATGTCAAGCGGAATGCCGCCTGCAAGAACAGAACGGTAAGCGAAAAGACCGGGAAGGAACATATCAAGCGCTTCGTAAACGTCGATAGTATCTGCATCCTCATAGCCCTGGATCTTTCTTATAAAGTTGTACATTGAATAGAAGTCGGAATTTCCGTGACCGAAGTCCTCTGCCTTATCGTCCATATCTCTCTTGGGGAAATAGTCAAGATGCTCTTCGTTTCCGTACTTGCCGTCCTCGTAGTCACGGTTTAAGTAAAGTCTTGCAATGCCTGCAATATCGGCATCCTCTCTTGAGGTTTCGAGTCTTCCGAGGCTTCCGTAAACAGTATACCAGATGGAATTTTTGTAAAGTCCTCCGTGAATGCTCTTTGCGATTGCACCGTTTTCGAATTCAACCATCTCAATGCCGAAAAGTCCGGACTTTGAGCCTATGCGGAGATTTCTCTTGATCATGGGGCTTTCAAAGCCTGTAACTCTTACAGGACGAAGACCCGTGATATGTACGAGAGGACCCATTGAATGTGTGCAGTAGAAGGTTGCATACATATTGTTGCGCCAATGATCTTCCTCGCCGTAGGTAATATCGTGCCAGATAGGCTCACAGTTGTGGATATATTCACCCTCGCCGTACTCAAACTCACCTATCTTGCCTTCTTTGTAAAGCTTTCTCATTTCGTAAGGACCGGGCATATAGCAGTAGTTTTCTCCGTATGCATATACCTTTCCGGATTTTTCAACAGCCTCGATAAGCTCAACCGCTTCCTTCATATTCTGAACGGGAAGAACCTCGCTGAATACGTGAAGCCCTCTTTCAAGACATCTTATAGCAAAAGGAGCGTGCTCGTTTGCATAATTTGCGAGAACTACCGCATCCATATCGTGCTTTATAAAGTCCTCGAAATTGTCATAGTATGCAACCTTATCGCCGCACTCTCTTTTCTGTCTTTCAAGAACGTCGGGAAATTTGTCGCATACAGCTACAAGCTCCGCATTGTCAGCTATCTTTGCATAGTTTATCATGCTTCCTCCGCGATAGCCGCCGAGGACGCCTACTCTTACTTTTTCCATAACTTCCTCCTTTGTGGAAAACCACAATAATTTTTGGGATCAATTATATTATAACATAAATTTTTAAAAAATATATGGAAAATTTAAATATAATATGGAATTTTTCTATATATTTTTGCAAAAATCAATCATCTTTTAGCCGTTCCTTGATTTCGTTTATCTTTAAGGAAAAGGAAGGGTCTACCGTAATCACAAGAGAGTATTCTTTTTCGTCATCGTAAAGTGTGAGAAGCTGCTTGTCATGAGAGAAAAGCTCAGACTGAAAGGAAAGAAGCTTCTTTTTGCGATGCTTTCTTTTTTCGAATTTTTCTATCTCGGTCTTATCCGAAATAAAGCACTCAAAAAGTCTTACCGAGCTTCTTTTTCCGCATCTGTAAACAGAGAAAAGTATTCCCGATGCCCTTTTATCTATCGAATATACAAGATCGGTAAGCACGTATTTGTAAAGAGAATCAAGAAAAAGCGCGAAAAAGAATGCAGAGGGCGGCGCAAGGATGACAGATTCTGCGCCGAGAAATATAAAGGCGGTTGAAAGAGCACTTATAAAGAGCGAAATGAGGGCGAAAGCGAGTGCCTTTTTTGTGTTTCTGTTTTTTCTGTAGCTTATGTTCATTTGTTATCACCGTCGACAAACTTCGACAAAGTTTTGGGGATTTTTTAATAAAAATGGCGTTTTTATTCTTTTATTCGGTAAATTCCGCGGTGTTGGTTATAATACCGACACCCTTTTTTATTTCTATATATCCGAATGAGCAAGAGCCGTCGCGCGGTCTTTCAATGCTGCCCGGATTCATAAGATATATCGGCTTTTCAAAGCAGTCGATATAGAGATTTTCCTTAACGTGAGTGTGGCCGTAAAGCACGATATCAGCCTCGTTTTCTCTTGCAGAGAGAATAAGTCTTTCTCTTGAAGAGCCGACAGAGTGCAGATGACCGTGAGTCATGAATATCCTTTTTCCCTCCACCGTGAATATGTCGGTAAATGGGATAGAGCCCGAATTTGACCAGACGTCACAGTTGCCCCTTACCGCCCTTGCAAAGACGCCCATTTCGGATGCAAGAGAGAGAAAGGAGTCTGCTCCATCGCCAAGGTGAAGGAAGAGATCTGCAGATCTGTTTCTTTCGATTATTTTTTTTATTGATGCGCATTTTCCGTGAGAGTCTGAAAAAACAACTATTTTCATGTGTGGCAGGATCCTTTCTTTATGCATATAATGAACTAACAAGTTTAAGGAGGATATTATCTTATGCCCGATTATAAAGACCTTCGCTCACTTACTGAAAAGGAGCTTGCCGAGGCGCTTTACAGAGTTTCGGTATCTATGGGTGCCGATGAAAAAAAGGCACGTGAGACCGCTAGGCGCGCAGGAGAAATAAGAAAAATTCTGCAAAGATCGTCAGACAGAGAGCTTGATAAAATAATAAGCGCGATTGGAAAAGAGCGCGCCGACGGAATAATTCAAAATGTCAGGGAAAAGGAGAAAAACAGTTAAATGAACAGCGATATCGACCTTTCCGAGCTTTTATCAAAGGCTATGGAAAATCCCGAAATGCTTGCACGTGCCACCGAACTTGCCAAAAGTCTTTCGGGAAGCGGACTTTTCACAAAGGAAGACGAAACGAGCGGCACAGAGAACAGAGCGAGTGAGGAAAAGAAGGATATCCTTCCCGTAAAAGGGGACAGAATACAGCTTCTTGAGGCTCTGAAGCCCTTTGTCAGAGATGACAAGAGGGATAAGATCGATATGGTAATAAAGCTTATGAAGATCGCCTCTCTTGCAGGGGGAAGCGGGCTTTTGAGATAGGAGGAAAAATGTACAGACAATACAGAGAGAATATTCCTATCGGATATGCGGGGACGGCAATAGACAAGGAATATTCATTGTCAAGGGCGCATCCGTCTAAGGATAGCGGAGTTTTCTGCAGTGCCCCCGACACCAAAATTCCGCTTTCGGGGCAGACTGTGTGTGAAGAGCACCGTGAAGAGCAGCCCTTCTCTTCTGATGAGCATTTTGAGTGCGAAATCGAGGAAAACAGCTGTAACGAGTGCGACAAAAGAGAGAAAAACCCCTGTGAAAAGTCAAAAAGCGAGGATCTTCTCTCAAAATTATTTGGTGAGAAATTCTCGCTTGAGGATCTTATATTTGTCGGTATACTCATTCTCCTTGCCTTTGGCAAGGCGGATGATGAAATAATGCTTATTATCGGACTTTTATTGCTTATCTCCTTCTGAGCCTTCTGAGTATAGGCATAACGCCCTTAAGAAGGGAGGGAGCGCCGATAATTGCCGTGAGAACAAGGCAGACTGCAGATACCGCATAGCAGTATGCGCCGCCGATGCTCATGAAAGCCGCCGAGATGAAAAGAATGACAGAGAAGATAAGCACCTTTGGCATTCCGAGCTTATAATTAAGAAGCTTTTTGCTTGCAAGCGCCTTGAGAAGATACATAAGCATATAGCTTACAAGGGTTGCAATAGCGGCACCCATAGCCGCAAATCTTCCGTCGAAAAGGGGTATCAGTATGATATTCAGAATGATGTTCACAAGCGCGGGGATGACCGAGGTCACAAGCGAATAGCTGCTCTTTTTGTGCGATATGAAGATCGTACCCGCAAAGGAAGCGAGCGAGGAAAAGAGCATTGCGGCGGTGAGGACGGGGATGTAAACTCTTGCCTCGTAAAAGTCGCTTGAAAACATTATTTTTGCAATGAGATTTGAAAAGAGTATCAGCGCGGAGGAAACAAGGAACATCGCTGAGGTGAAGAATTCTCCGATTCCCGAAACGAAGGATGCCTCGTCCTCGCTTCCCTCCTCGCTTGATGCCGAATATTTCCACGCGTTGTTGAAAATTCCGACAAGAACTGTGAGAAGTGTGGGGATCTTATACGATGCCGCATAGATTCCGTTTGCTGCATCCCCCTTAAAATAAGTCACGAGAAATCTGTCTGATACGTTTGTTATCCACCACGAAATTGTGGTCGGAATGAGAGGAAGCGCAAAGATAAGCATGGCCTTTACCGTGCTTTTCTTAACTCTTTTTACGTCGACGTATCTGAAGAGCCTTGCCGCGACTATGATGAATACCGATGCTGAGAGATCTGCCGCCGCAATGGCGAGAACGTATCCGTATATTCCCATTTTGAGGGGAATGAGGAAAAGCAGATTGTATCCAACCGTAAAGAGGGTGTTTACAAGCCCCTGCAGGGCATACAGTCTGTACATATTGAGTCCGCGTATAAACTGCGAGCAGACGGTGTGGGTTATCGATGATACAACGTAAATGGCTATTATGAAAACGTAATCCTTAAAATAGCTTGTCAGAAAAAGAAGGGGCGACAGGAATATAAGCGCGGAAAATCCGCAAAGAGAAACGCAAATTCCCGACGTGAATACTCCCTTTTTATCATAAGCCTCGTCAAGCGAGAATCTGAAAACAGCCTCTCCTATTCCGAGCGAAACGATGGGGATTATAAGTGCCGCCGTTTCGGTTATGTTAGATGCGATGCTGTACTGCTCGTTTGTCAGAACCTCGGTATAGAATCTGACAAGCAGATACATAAGAAGCTTTGAGCCGAGAGTGCCTACGGCAACCGAGGCGGTATTTGACCATAGTCTTTTATATTTTTTATCGGTCATAGCTTCTCCTTTTGTGTCTTGTTATCTTATCAGAATTCCTGCTTGATGCTTCTTTTGAAGAGCGACTCTATTACACTCTTGGGGTCGCTGTTTTCGTAAAGGATGGTGTATACGGCAGAGGTAATGGGAAGATCAAGTCCAAGATTATCTGCGATTATTTTAACCGCTTTTACGGTATAATAACCCTCTGCAAGAGAAGAAAATTCTTCTCCCTTTATGAAAGCCTCGCCAAAGGCTCTGTTATGCGAATATTTTGAGAAAACGGTTGCCTCGTAATCACCGAGGTGGCAAAGACCGTAAGCGCTTCTGCGATCGCCGCCCATAGCCTCAATGAATCTTGCGACCTCCGAGGTTGCTCTTGACATAAGAGCACCCTTTAAGGAGGGCGTTCCGTAGCCGTCAAGCATACCTGCGGCAATGCCTATGACGTTCTTGAGCGCCGCGCCTATTTCGTTTCCGATAAGATCCGCACCGTAATAAAATCTTATGAGCTCTGACGAGAAGGAGTTAACAAGAAGCTTCTTGACCTCTTCATTCTTTGAGTCTATTACCATGCAGTTTGGAACTCCTCTTGCAAACTCCTGGGGATGTCCGGGTCCGATCCATACCGCAATATTGTTGTTTTCTCCGACAAACTCGTCGGCGATTTCGGAAAGTCTTTTTCCCGTCGAGATCTCAAGACCCTTCATGCAGAGAATGAAGGTCTTTGAGATGGGAGAAAGCTCCTTTATTTCTGTGAAAAGCGATCTTAACGACTGAGAAGGAATCGAGATAACTATTATCTCGCCCTCAAGCGCCTCTTTAAGCGAAGAGGTGAATTTGACGTCGTCGTCATAAGTGAGGATCCCGTTTGTTCTTGTGCTCTTAAGACTCTGATATCCGGGGTCTTCCTCAAGTCCGTATATAGTTACGTCATTTCCGATGTGTCTTAAATACCAGGCGATAAATCCGCCCCATCTTCCGCATCCGAGTACAGATATTTTCATAATTTCTCCCATACCTTTATTTGTGATATTTTCCACCGGTAATTATAGTAAATGCCCGATAGATCTGTTCTATGAGAATTATTCTCATGATCTGATGTGTGAAGGTCATCCTTGAGAAGGAAAGACGGAGTGATGCCTCCTTTTTTACCTCCTCGGGAAGGCCCGCAAAGCCGCCTATAATAAAGCATATATCGGAGTGTCCTTGAATGGGAGCTTTTTCTATATAATCTGCAAGCTCCTCACTTGAAAATTGCTTGCCCTCAATACAAAGGGCAACCTTGAGCGCCTTTTTCGGAAGGTGAGGAATTATAGGCTCACCGTCCTTTAGCTCGGTTATTTTAAGATTTGCATATGCTGACAGCCTTTTCTTGTATTCAGCTTCCGCTTCTCTTAAGTAGCTTTCCTTAAGATTTCCGACGCATACGATAGTAATATTAAGCATAATTTTTCCCTTCAGATAAGCGAGCCGTTATATAGAAGAGTTATCTCACTTCTTTTGGCAACGCTTATTCTTGCCCGTTTTTCGCAAAGCGCAACTCTTCTTTCGACCGCGAGAAGCGCCTTTTCGGGTGTGTTGTTTTCCTTTGAAAGGTGACCGAGCATTATATGCTCTGTTCCTTTTTCCGAAAGATATGCGCAAAGCCTTGCGCTTTCTTCGTTTGAAAGATGTCCCGACTTTGATGCTATTCTCTCTTTTAAGTGATAGGGATAAGGCCCGTATTTAAGCATATCGGGATCGTAGTTGGCTTCGATAACCGCCGCCTTCGTGCCCGACAGAGCGATTGCTATTTCGCTGTTTGCAAAGCCCATGTCGGTTGCAATGCCGAAGGAGAGCTCCCCTCTGCACACCTTGTATCCGCAGCACGCCGCGCTGTCGTGCGAGGTGGGGATGGAAAATATCTCGGTATTCCCTATCTTTACCGAGAAGAAGTGCGGATGCGCATTTATGAGCGATTTGTCTGCCTCTATAAGAGAAGCGCAGGGTGAGAGCACGTGTATCGGTATTTTATAATACTTTGACACCATCGCACAGCCCTTTGTATGATCCGAATGCTCGTGGGTTATAAATATGGCGCGTATGTTATCAAGCGAGCTTCCGAGTGATGAAAGAGCACTCTTTACCCCCTTCATCGACATACCGATGTCGATAAGGAATTCGTCGCCGCCGCAGTTGAAATAATAGCAGTTTCCCGACGAGCCCGAGCAAAGCGAGTATATTTCTATTTTGTTGTTTGCAGCAATTTCCATAGCTTATCAAAAAAACATGACCTTGATTATGTCAAAGCCGAGAATAAATACTAAAGGGAGTATCGCAAGCATAAGATAATTATTTATCTTCTTTCCTCTGACAAGAAAGGCAACGAGCTTTTCCTTTGCTTTATCGTCAAGAGAATCGTTAAGCTCTCTTTTCTCGGGTATTTTCTTAAGTCCTCCGCCCGAAAGAGCAAAGGCAATAATAACGAGAAGAGCGCATACTATATAGAGCGATACGTAAAGATAAACGCTCTCGAGCTTTAGCGAAAGCATATATAAAAAGAGCTCGAGAATTAAAAAAAGCGAAAAAACCGCGAATTTATAAGCACCGCTCGGGAGCTTTGCCCCCGAGCGGATATTTTTTCTTTTATCAGACAAGAGTGTAAGCTCCCTCGCCTCTGATTCTTAAGATGTGACAAGCGCCTTCGCCGAAGATACCGTTCATGTATGCCTCGAAGTCAGCCGCATTCTCTGTGGGAACGAATGCCTGGATGGTTCCTGCAAATCCGCCGCCGTGTACTCTGCAAGCGCAGGGACGTGTGCACGAAGCAAGGAAGCTTTCAGCGAACATTGTTGCAAGAGAAATGCCCTGCTCGGAAACGTTCTTTACTGTGAATACGTTCTGGAGATACTTGTAAGAAGAGTTGCCCGAAGCCTTGATTCCTGCGAAGAATGCTTCAAGATTGCCATCGTCAAGAGCCTTTGAAAGTTCCTCAACTCTCTCGTTCTCGCAAACGAAGTGGAATGCTCTCATAAGCGCTCTGTCGCCTGTGGTCTTTCTGAGCTCGGGTGCAGCCGCAATGAGCTCTTCCTTTGTGATGCCGCGGAGATGTGTCTTTCCGAAGTGAGCGGCAACGCTCTTCATTTCGTAAGGAATGGAAGCGTAGTCGTCGTTAAGATCGGCGTGGTTTCCGCCTGTATTTACGATGCAGAGTGCATATCCCTCACCTGCAAGGTCAAAGCTTATCTTGTTAACGATGGGGTTCTTGGGATCCTCAAAGTCGATAGCGATAAATCCGCCTACAGCACAAGCTGTCTGGTCCATAAGTCCGCAGGGCTTGCCGAAGAATACGTTCTCGGAATACTGAGCGATCTTTGCGATCTCAACTGCCGAAACGTTTCCGCCGTAAAGCTCGGAAAGGATGTATCCGCCCATTACCTCGAATGCCGCAGAGGAAGAAAGTCCGCTTCCCTTAAGAACGCTGTTTGTTGTGTAAGCCTTGAAGCCTCCTACGGGGTGGCCTGCCTTAACGAATCCGTCGTAAACACCTGCGAGAAGCGCTGTGCTGGAGAAGTTAGGATATACACCGGGAGCGATGTTTGCGAGATTAACCTCGTTCTTGTCAAAGCCTTCGCTCTTGAGCTCGATTACACCGTCGCAGGGAGTAACGATAGCGATGATGTCAAGGTCAACCGATGCTGCGAGAACCTTTCCGCAGTTGTGGTCTGTGTGGTTACCCGAAACCTCTGTTCTTCCGGGAACAGAGAATGCTCTTGCGCCTTCAAGATCGCCGTAGGTTGCAATAAATCCGTCAACCGCGCCCATCCATCTCTTTCTCTGTGCGTCGAGCGACTTTTCTCCGTAAAGGAGAACAAGCTTTTCATCAAGCTTGCCGCTCTCAATATATTTCTTAAGCTCTGTCATGTTCATACTAACTTACCTGTCCTTTCGTATGTATAGGTATCGGGAGGAATATTTTCCTCCTTAAATAATAT
>JAFQWB010000041.1 GCA_017407725.1 Clostridia bacterium
ATTCCGAATACTATCTGATAGTATGGGATTTCGTTAACAGTGCAAAGAATAATTCAATTGCTGTAGGACCGGGAAGAGGCTCTGGCGCAGGAAGCCTTGTTGCTTACCTTATCGGAATTACTGACGTTGATTCAATAAAAAACAAGCTTCTTTTCGAGCGTTTCTTAAATCCCGAAAGAGTGTCGATGCCCGACTTCGATATAGATTTCAGAGACGATATGCGAGAGGATGCAATCAGATACGTTACCGAAAAATACGGTAAGGACCGTGTATCGCAGATAATAACCTTCGGAACAATGGCGGCGAAGATGGCAATCAGAGATGTCGGACGCGCGCTTGGAATGGAATATTCCGAGGTTGACAGAGTCGCAAAGATGATCCCGCAAAAGCCCGGCTCGACTATAGAAATGGCTATGGAGGGCGAGCTTGGACAAATATATGCCGAGGACAGAAGGATAAGAAGACTTGTTGATATAGCAAGAGAGCTTGAGGGAATGCCAAGACACGCTTCCGTACACGCGGCAGGTGTGCTTATAACCGAAAATTCGCTTGACAGCTACGTTCCGCTTGCAACAAGCGGTGACTCTGTCGTAGCTCAGTTCGATATGGATACGATAGCGTCCTTAGGTCTTCTTAAGTTTGATTTTCTTGCGGTAAGATATCTTACGGTAGTTGCAAATGCAGAAAAAGAAATAAAGCTGAATAACCCCGATTTTGATATAGAAAAGATACCCGATAACGACGAAAAAACATATTCAATGATTTCCGACGGAGATACACTCGGTCTATTCCAGCTCGAGTCGGGCGGAATGAGACGGATGCTCTCAATGATGAAGCCAAAGAATATGTCCGATATCATCCTTGCAATTTCAATATACAGACCGGGACCGATGGATTCGATTCCTGCATATCTTGAAAACAGAAGAGATCCGTCGAAGATAAATTACAAGATCGACTGCCTTCGCGATATACTTGACGAAACGTACGGAGTTATAGTTTATCAGGAGCAGGTAATGCAGATATGCAGAAAGGTTGCAAACTTTTCTTACGGTAAGGCTGACGTTGTAAGACGTGCTATGTCAAAAAAGAAGGCAGACGCCATGGAAAAGGAAAGAGCAGACTTCATCAGGGGTGCAAAGGCTAACTTTATTGACGAGGCTGTTGCGACAGAGCTCTTTGATGAAATGGCGGGCTTTGCAAGCTACGCGTTCAATAAGAGCCACGCCGCCGCATATGCGGTTACCTCATACAGAACGGCGTACCTTAAAGCAAACTATCCTGCAGAGTACTTTGCGGCACTTCTGTCGGCGTTCGGAGAAAATCCCGCTTATATGGCGGATGCTAAAAAGAGGGGAATAAGAACTCTTCCGCCCGACGTCAATAAGAGCGGAGCCGGCTTTGTCAAGGATGGAAAGGATATCCGATACGGCTTCCTCGGTATAAAGGGAATAGGAAGAGCGCTTGCCGATAATATTGCAGCTGAAAGAGAAAAAGCACCCTTTGAGAGCTTTACCGATTTCACTGACAGAATGGCAGCAAGAGATATAAACAGACAGCAGCTGACCGCACTTGCATCTGTAGGAGCCTTTGATAGCTTTGGCGTTTCAAGGGCAAAAACTGTTGCATCCTGCGAAAAGGCACTCGCACTTTCAGAGGATAAGGATAAGAGGGCAAGATCGGGTCAGATCGATATATTTGCAATGCTCGGAGATGAAGAAAACGCGAGTATAAAATTTGAGTACGAGAATGCCGAGGACTATACCCAGAGGCAGATAATGAACCTCGAAAAGGAATATATGGGCGTTTTCATATCGGGAAGTCTGCATGATTAGTATAGTTATAACGAGAAGGATATTGCCCATACCGATATCTGCGAAATAGCATCGTACGATCAGAGTACAGAGGGCTCATCGTTTGAGGCTCAGGAGAAGATAAACGAGAAAAAGCAGTATACCTTTGTCGGTATAGTTTCAAGAATAATAAGAAAGAACACCAAAAACGGATCTGTTATGGCGTTCGTTACGCTTGAAGACAGAGGAGGAGAAATTGAGATAATCATTTTTCCGAAGCTGCTCGATTCAAAGGGAATACTCCTTGCACCTGATGCCGCATATTCGTTCACGGGTAATATATCGCTAAAGGAGGATGAAGCACCCAAGATGCTGGCGTCCGATTTTGAGATACTCAAAACCAATGCGGTATATCAGAAGGAAAAAAGACTTGCCGCACTAAAGGCGGTCGATATGTCGCACTCAAGAAGCTACTATTCAAATGAAGGCAAAGAGCAGAAGGCGGCGGCATATCAGAATGCCGCACAGAACGTGCAGACTAAAACCGCATATTCAAAGCTCTACCTTAAGATTCCGAGTCTTTCATCAAAAGAATATAAAAGAGCGAATGCGATAGTAAGCATATTCTCAGAGGGAGGAAATGCCGACGTCATATTCTTTGATAACAGCTGTGAAAAATACGTTCAGAGCGGAATCAAAACAGCTGCAAGCGATTTCGTTATAAACGAGCTTGCTCAAATACTTGGAAAAGATAACGTAAAGCCGAGATAATGAATCGGATAATGAATTATAATAAAAAACTCCGTCAATACTTTTATGTAAAAGAGTGTTGTCGGAGTTTTTTTATGAAGAAAAACAAATATAAGAAAAGAAAAAGCCTTTGGCAGATAATAATATCGCTTTCGTTTATTGCAATTCTTACAGTCGGGGCGGTAGCGGTTGCGCTCGGAATTTTCATTTACCGTGAGTGCGATACAGATATTGATGTGATAATCGATATCTGCAGATCGCCCTCAAGCCCGACGCTGGTATATACGGTTGGAGAAAACGGAGATCTTGTACAGCTGCAGGGCGGTGTTCTCGG
>JAFQWB010000042.1 GCA_017407725.1 Clostridia bacterium
ATAAGAGTGTTACCGTAATCGGTTCTCTTGTATACTGTAAAGCTGGAGGTATCTCCGTCAAGAACGAGCATCTTCTCGCCCTGATATGTGATACCAACTGCCTTCTGAAGGTTTCCGAGCTGTGTTCCCTGATCACCGAACGCGAAGAGAAGCTCTCCGTTATCGTCGTAAGTAAATATCTTACTTCTCTTCTGGTCGATTATTGACCATGTGTTCTCAGGTCCGATAGCTGCGTCAACGATCTGGGATACACCTCTGATCGTTGCATTGGTATTGTTGGTGTAAGAAACCTCGCCGCAAGGTGTGAAGAATCCGTTTCTCTTCATTACGTCTTCACCAGCGGTATTGATCATCTTTACGGGATGATACTCAGATGCGGGATTTCTTATGGCTCCTGCCTGGTCCGATTCATTGATGGAGTTAGTGGTAATGTAAATGAATCCCTTGCTGTCCATCGTAATATTGTTGAACTCCGTGGATACGATAAGCTCAGAATTCTCTCTCTGCTCTGCAGTCTGGAATTTTCTCCAGATAAGCTGAAGAGGATTGTAGCTTGCCTTCTGCGCTCCTACGAAAGCAGAGAAAACTCCTTCTGATGTAAGAGAAATAATTCCCTGATATGCACCTGTAGAAACCACGAATATTCTTCCGGATCTGTCAACCGCAAGTGATGTGGGCTGATAGAGCTGTCCTTCATCGAATATATCTGCCTTAGGCTTATTAAAATGCTTTATATATTTGCCGCTTTCGTCAAATACAACTATTCTTTCGTTATTTGTATCGGCAACGTATATGAGTCTTTCGATTACATAATCACCGTTTTTGTCTGTAGAAAGACCTTCCCATACAAACACACCGCTGGGTGCTGCAAGCGCATCTGTAGAAATACCGCTGCTGTTTGTAAAGCCGGCTATTGAAAACTTGAGGTTATAATAGCGGTCAAGTACAATAATTCTGTTGTTTTTGGGGTCAGCAATATATACGTTTCCATCAGAGTCAGTCTCGATATCTGTAGGAGCTGAAAGCTGTGTGGTAAGTCCGATGGAAAGTGAATCTACAACCTTTTCGGGCGTATATGCATCGGGAGATGCAAGTGCCTGTCCGCTTATTGAGTAAGTATAGGAAGCGGCTGAGGTGGGAAGAATTCCAAGAAGCATTACAAATATAGCAGATAACGCTATTATTCTCTTTAATGTATTTTTCATTATCTTCCCTCCTTTTAGTCTTTCATTCCCGATGTTGCCATCGTTTCGATAATGTTACTCTGCGAGATAACGAATACCGCAATAGGAACTATCATCATTATAACTGTTGAAGCTGCCGAAGCACCCGATCTTACTATACCGCCGGCAAGTATCTGTCCTATAGCATAGCTGAACGTCTTGAGCTCTTCACTGTATATGTAAATGGTAGCGCCTATATTCCAGAGGTCCTTAAAGGAGTATACTATAAGAGTGAGCCAAGCAGGCTTAACCATCGGCATCGCGATTACCCAGAAGGTCTTAAGCTCTGAGCATCCGTCGAGTCGCGCCGATTCAAGCACGGCATCCGATACCGAGGATTCCATGAACTGCTTCATCAGGTACAGACCCAGCGTAGATCCCCACGCGGGAATGATAAGTGCGAAGTATGTATCAACCCATCCGAGCCAGCTCATGATAAGGAAGTTTGCGATAGCCGCAACTGTTGTATGGAACATAAGAGAAAGAACTACAGTCTCAAAGAGGAATCCTCTTCCGGGGAACTTTATCTTCGAAAGAACGTATGCTGCCATCGAAGAAAGAAGAAGGTTACCGAAGGTTCCCGATACAGAGATAAGTACTGTGTTGAAAAGGTATCTTGAGAAAGGTACCCAGGACGTGTTCATAAGTCTGAAAAGGTCCTTATAGTTCTTTACTGTAGGATGTACCACGTAGAACTTAGGCGGGAACGCCCAAAGCTCATCGAGCGGCTTAAAGGACTGCATTATTGTATATACCATGGGAAGGAACATGAAAAGTCCCATGATAGTCAGAAATACAAAGATTCCTGTATCTCCTCCGACAGAGCGGTTGAGAACGACGACATGATTTCTGACACGATTCTTTTGTACTTTTGCCATTCGTTACGACCCCACTTTCGAAAGAAGTTTCTTTATAAGCATATTACATCCAACCATTATAAGGAAGAGGATGGTTGCAATAGCCGAAGCGTAACCGATCTCATATCTCGCGCCGCCGTAGTCGCCAAGGTGATGAACGATCGTCCATGCACAGTAGTCAACCGACGGGTTACCTGCAAGCGCGTCAACTATTCCACCGAAGCCGAAGGAACCGGTGATCGAAAGGATAGCACCGAACATAAGCTGAGGCTTCATGTAAGGAAGTGTTATGTACCAAAGCTCCTGCCATCTGTTCTTTACGCCGTCAACCGCGCCCGCTTCGTAAAGCGATCTGTCAACGACCTGAAGACCTGCGATGAAGGAAAGGAAGGACGTACCGAGTGACGTCCAGAGCGCAACTACGATACAAAGCGGCATAACGTAGGTAGCGTTTTGGAAGAACAGTATCGGGGAGTCTATTATTTCAAGATCCATAAGGATACCGTTTGCCCATCCGTAAGCATCACTCGAGAAGAGTGTACCCCAGATAAGGTATACCGAACCCGAAATGTTCGGTGCGTAGAAAATAAGTGTAATTACGGCTCTGATCTTCGGAGGAAGCTCGTTAATGAACCACGCTACAAGGAAGGAAAGTATGTAAGATACCGGTCCTGTTATAGCAGCGAATATCAGAGTGTTCTGGCAGGCAAGAATGAATATATCATCATCAAGGAAAAGTCTTGCATAGTTTTCCATTGCAGCCCACACAGGCGGATTTATAATATCATAAGTAGTAAAGCTTAAAAAGAGTGATACAAAGACAGGGACGATGGTAAAAAGAAGGAAGATTGCATAGTAGGGTGCGAGCATTGCGTATGCTACCCAGTTATTCTTCATTTCTTTAAGTGTCCACTGAAGCTTTGTCATTTCCTTTCTGGAAACGGCTTTCTTTTTTGGCTGCTTTGCTACTTTAGGTTCTGCAGTCTTTTTAGACACCTGAATCCTCTCCTTAAAATTAATTTAGTGCTTTTTCAGAGCGGGAAGATTATTCCTTCTCCTCGGTAAAGCTTGTTGAGTATGTTATCTCGTAATATGCAAGGCCGAATTCCTTACGTTTTCTTGTAAGCTCCTTATTGATGTCTACGATGTACTCGAGCATCGAGTCCTCAGCATCTGCATTGTCATTTACAACTGCGAGGAATGCGAATCCAACGTATCTTCCGATAATGTATCCGCCCGGATGCTCTTCAATAGCCGTGAGGTTATTGAACTGAGACATAAGGTTCTTATATTCGTTTGTTGTCCAAGGAAGCGACTCAAGTGCATTTATGTTAGCAGTATTGTGCTTTGATACCGAACCGAGAAGTGCAGTAAGCTCATTAGCATACTCGATCTGGTTCTTTTCGGATACAAACCACTTCATGAAGTTCCAAGCGAACTCTGTAAGCTCTTCGCTTCTATCCTGGTTTCTGAGCATGATATCTGCCGAAACACCCGATACCGAGGTGTTGTTGCTGTATGTGATCTCGCCTGTCTTGGCATCGGTCTCTACATATGCGGGAAGGGGTACGAATTCCCAAAGTCCCTTGATTTCAGTCGCATATACGCTAAGCTGTGTATAGGTTGTGTAATCAAGAATTCCTATGGGCATTTCACCGCTTCTGAAACGGTTTACAAAGCTATAGGTTACAGGGAAACTGTACTGCTGGAAGAACTGGCAGAGATAATCGAACGCTGAAAGCGCTTCGTCTGTATCAAGACCGATTCTTCTTCCGTCATCCTCATAAAGCTCACCCTTCATCTGATAAAGGAAGGTGTTAAGACCGCCGAGCTGTGTAGGAAGTGCGATCTCCATGTGGTTATTCTGGAGCTCGGGGATTATTGCGATAAGCTCTTCCCAAGTTGTGGGAGGCTGAATTCCGAGGTCAACAAGAACGTCTGCACGGTAGAACATCATTGCGAAGCTCTGTGTCTCGGGAAGTCCGTATACTGTTTCTGTGTAAGCGTATTCGCGCTCAAGCTGAGAAACTCTGTCTACGTCATTGAATACAACCGTTGTTGCGTTATGCTCTCTTGCGATGTCGTAAGCGTAAGCTGCAAGCGATTCTGTTCCGCCTGCCTTTACGTATGCATCGTACCTAGCAATATCTTCTTCTGTAAGTCTGTAAGCAGCCTCGTACTCTTCGGCGTGCTTCTTTACGTAATCCTCAGAATGATAAAGCTCCTGAAGTGTAAGCGGGATCATAGCCGACTCGGAGAACCAGGTTGCTACCTCGTCGTATCCCTCAAACTGGTCAAGACCTACAACCGCACTTCTTATAGCCCAGTTGATAACGTCGCCCGAACCGTGTCCGAGAGAGATGTCGGGTCCAACTCCGGCAAGAACGGAAGGAAGAAGTGCGCCGCCGGCAACGAGCTTAAGCTCTACCGACTTGCCTTCATACTGTGAGTTAAAGTCGTTTGTGATGAGGTTTCTGATTATCTGAGCCTGGTCACGGCCGAGAGTTGTCCAAACCTCAACTACGTTCTCATCGTCAACCTCTTCAACAGCACCGAGTGTGTTGTAGTCGGCGGTGAATGATGCGAAGAACTGTTTTATTTCATACCAGAGAAGCTGGAAGAAGCTATCTGTAGCCTTGCCTGCGGGATCAGAAGGATTCTGGAATGTGATAGTATCGATCTGAAGAGGCTGCTGCATTGAGTTCTGGAGCCAGGTACCGAGAGTACCGAGGTTCTCCTTAAGGTTTGCCATGTTACGGGCGATCTTGTCACTGTTGCTCATCTTCTCAAGAAGACGTGCTACTGTTTCAAGAGTCTTGGAGTGCGATCCGCTAGTTCCGACGATCTCTTCAAATCTGTCTGCAAGCTCATAAAGCTTTTCAGACTGACGTCCAAGCTCGTCTACGTCATCGGGCATGATATCGTAGAATCCGTAGTCACGGTTCGCGTCAGGTGTTGCACCTGTGATCGAAAGAAGCTTGATATAAATATCATTTATTATAGCAAGCGATTCGGATACGTCCTTGAGTATCTCGGTCATGTTTCCGAAGCATGCTTCAAATTCGATCTCGTTTACACCCTTTTCAAGGTATATCTTAAGTGTCTGGCTTCCGTCTGTGATAGCCTTCTTCTGCCAGTCGTCACCGTAGTTGAACTGGAGATAGTATGCCTCTGTAAAGGGAACGGTTGCCTCAGCTTCGCCGGGAAGCTTTACTCTGATCGTTCTTGACGAGAAGGTACCTGCAAGAACGCTCTGCTTGAATCTCAAAACTACAGTATAGAATCCGCTTTCAGGAACTTCCACCTTGTAGCGTACCCACTGACCGATAGTAAGCCACTTTTCGCCGCCCTCGCCGCCGATGGTGTTAAGATAAACCTTCGATGCGTGCTGAGGATCTGTGATCGAGCTGCTTCTGTCATTGGTTGCGTAAATTGTGTTTTCGGACGTAGCTGTGGGATACTCGCCCTGGATCTTTATGGGCGTACCGGTATAATCCTTTGCTCCGAGGCCTTCATAATATTTAATGTAAGCTTCGTAGCTGCTGCCCTGTCCGTTGTAATCTCTGAGACCTTCGTTGGGGTAAAGAGTGATAGAGGATACGTACATAGCCTCTCTCTGTGCTTCGAGCGAGATTACGTTCTCGCCCTGCTCAAAGTAGAATCTAAGAGCCTCGGAATGATATCCTGTGGAATCCCAGAAGGTATAGGTGTTCCACTCGGAAGCCTGCTTCTTGGAGGGCTTGATCTCATTTCCGTTAATATCTGTCTGGAACTGAGGAACCTTGTTACCCTCGGAATCGGTTATATAAATAACGTTTCCGTTTTCATCCTTGTTATAGGTTGTCTCATCGTCAACCCAAGTCTTTGTAAGCGTTAAGAAACGTGCCTCATAGAAAGGAACCTTTCCATTTATAAAGAAAGTTCTTTCAATACCGGTTGTCTTGGCGCCTTCTCCCTGGTAAGCATAGTATCTCATATCAATGGAATACAGTGCTGTTTCGGGAACGTCTATTTTCCATGCAACAGTACCTTCAGCGGGAAGGAAGATACATTTTTCTCCTTCAACCGTCTGAACGATGGCGATCTGCTTATCCTTATCAACTATGTCAGCTTCGGATGCAACGTACTTTTTCATGGGGTTACCGTCTTTATCGAGAACGTCGTTTCCATTCTCATCCTTGACGGTAATGTCAAAAGCGTTTGTAGCAGACTCAAGATAAGAAAGAATTGCTTCTCCCTCAAGCTTTACAGTCTGTGTAGCATCCTTTGCGACTGCCGAGTATTTATCATAGTATTCGTCGTATTTAACGGCGGATAAAAGATCGGCAAGGGTTGATGAGGAAGAGCTGCCTGTTGTACCGGCTGCGTTACCGGATGCTGCCGAAACGCCTATTCCCGGAACGAGAATAGCAACAGCAAGTACAAATGCAAGTATTTTTACAAATAATTTCTTATTGCGGACCATTTGCTTGTCTCCTCCTGCAAATTAAGATGTTGTGCTGATTTGCGATGATCACATATTCGCGGGGCAATTCATCGCAAGTACCCTTTTTATATACGGTTCGAAATGGTTCTGAGGATCAGCTTCTTTCAAGGTCCGCTAACGTCCGACAAAGTCTGTTATACAGTATATACAGAAAAATATTGACCGCTGTCAGACGGTCAAAATATCGAACTGATGAATATGCATTTTTTGTTTAACTAAATATACCACAAAACTTGGTCAATGTCAATATTTAAAATACATTTTTTGAATAAAAAACGGATTTATAAAAAGCAATCGGACTCAAATATCGGCGGTCATCCAGCACCACCCCGCGCGTTTCATATGACTTTAATTTTCCTTTAATCAAATATGTAATTATTATTTACCACACACAATACCGATGTTTTATGTTGATATTACAGAATAAATCGATACTTAATTTTTACGTTTGACTTTCACGGTTCTTGAACCAATCAAGATTTTGTAAGTAATACTTACTCATTTTGTTTCTTTGTTAATAAGAGTTGCAAATCATTGATTATAGCAAATTAACCAAAAAACTTCCCTGAAATTCTACATATCCTCCAATCACACAATTGCATTATCAGTTTTGTTATTTTCGTATCATATACGTGTTTTGTTATATTAATTCTATTTTGACATAGAGAGTGTTTGTCTTTTATGCATAAATTATATTATCAGCACCGTCCCGTGTGTTTCTTATTGTGCTCCTAATATCAGTTAGAAAACCCACGTGCTTAAGATTTACACATGTAGCGAGTATCGTGTGTCAAGATAACATTAAATCTTGATTTTTCGTCATTTTATGATATAATATAAGCGAGGTGATAATCTTGTCAAACATACTTTCATTCGATACGTATACAGATATTTCCGATCTTGAGTTTTTTTCTCTTTCAAAAACAGTTGACTGCGGTCAATGCTTCAGATTCTTCGAAAAAGACGGATATATCTACGGAATTGCTCAAGGCAAATGCATTAAAGCGATCCAGACAGATGATAAAACAGTAAGACTCTTCACATCCGCCGATGATCTTCCCTTCTGGCGCAATTATTTTGCACTTGATACCGATTATACATCAATAAGAGCGTCTCTTCCCTCTGACGAAACCTCCCTTCTCTCAAAAGAAATAAGCTCGGGAATAAGAATTCTTAACCAGGACAAGTGGGAAGCGCTTTGTTCGTTTATTATTTCTCAAAACAACAATATTCCTCGCATAAAAAAGCTCATAGAAGCTCTTTCAAAAGAATTTGGCGAGAAGATAGAAACGTCCGACGGTATTTTCTATTCCTTTCCCGAAGCTGAAAAAATCGCCTCTGCCGATATAGAAGCACTAAGAGCACTGAAGCTCGGCTTCAGAGCAGAATACGTGCTTGACGCCGCAAAAAAGGTTGTAAACGAGCCTGATTTTTTAGAAAGAGTATCTCTTCTTGACACAAAAGAAGCAACAAAGCTCCTTTGTGAGATAAAAGGAGTCGGTCCAAAGGTTGCTTCATGCACTCTGCTCTTCGGGTTTGGCAAAAAAGACGCGTTTCCCATTGACGTGTGGGTAAAGAGAATACTTGACAAATACTATCCCTCACTTTCGTATGACAAAGCAGGTGAATATTTCGGTGAATATGCCGGAATCGCGCAGCAATATCTCTTTTATTACGAAAGATACGTCGTTTCAGAGAAAAAAGGTTAAAAAAGATCGGTGTAAACTTTGGTTTACACCGATCTTTTTTTATTGATACGATTAATTAATACGAATCAGAGTGTTATACCGAGAACCGCAGCTCCGAGAATTCCCGCATCATTACCAAGCGCACATTTTTCAACCGTGCAAGAAAGCTTATTTCCATACGTTTCAGCAACAAGCTTTTCTCTTAACGGTGCAAGGAGATATTCACCCTCGTTGCAAATTCCTCCGCCTATGCAGAAAATCTCAGGCTGGAAAATGTTTATCATATTTCCAACTCCGAGCGCAAGGTACGAAATAAATTCATCAACAACAGCCTTTGCAGTCTTATCACCCGATCTTGCGCCGTCAAATGCGGTTCTTCCGCTTACCTTTCCGGCTTTTTTGGCAATTTCATGCATATAGCTGTCAGGATTCTTTTCCATAGCCTCGTTTGTCATTCTTATAAGCGCTGTAGCCGAAGAATATGCCTCCCAGCATCCCCTTCTTCCGCACGAGCACTGTGCACCGTTTCTTTCAATTACCGTATGACCAAGCTCTCCGCCCGCGATATTAGATCCCGAATAAATTTTTCCGTCTATAATTATTCCGCCGCCAAGCCCGGTTCCGAGTGTAATAACGATAGCATTCTTTGCACCCTTAGCTGCACCGCAAATGGTTTCCGCGTACGCAGCAGCATTAGCATCGTTATCAATATAAACGTTTTCAATTCCGCTATATTCGGAAAGTCTTGCCGCAATGGGATAATCCTTCATATTAAGATTATTCGCATAAACAACGACTCCGTTTTTGCTGTCGCAGGTTCCGGGAGACGCAATTCCTGCGTATTTAACATCAGACACGCTTATTCCCTCATCAGCAATAAGCTTCTTGCAAAGATCCGCCATATCCTTCATTATCTCGTCCATGGGTCTCTTGGCGTTTGTAGGAACAGATCCCTTTCTGACAATATTAAGCTTTTCATCAACAAGACCTGCCGCAATATTAGTTCCGCCAAGGTCAACTCCGATATAATACATATTTTCCTCCGCTATGTAACTTTAGTTGTCACTTGTTTTTTATATATGTTTTGTAAACTTTAATTTACTTTTCAGTGATGTTGTAGGCAATATCAAAGAGTTCTTTAGCTCTTTCCTTATTATCGGAAAGCCAAAGCCACGCAAAAAGTGCTTCAAATCCGGTTGCTCTTCTGTATTCGCATATAGTAGCTCTCTTGGGAGCCGCCGGAGTATGTCCGTTTCTCGCCCTCTTGAATACGGCGAGCTCTTCCTCTGTCATATGCGGAAGAATATTTTCAAGTGCCGCCGACTGAGAAGGTGCGGTTACAAAAGAAAGCGCCTTTTTATTAAGCACAGCCGAGCCCGTGACACCCGACCTCACAAGATGCTCTCTCACAAGAAGCTCAAGCACCGCATCGCCGAGATAGGCAAGATCAAGTGACGGAATCGCGTTCACACTGTTCATACGTTATTTCTCCATCCGGGTTATATCCGCTCAAAGAGCGGAAATTTCTTTCACTTTCAATCCTTAGGACGTTTTATCGCAACAACAAGAGCAAATACAACAAAAGCGGACGACAGAATAATCGCAAGCGTCTTTGCATATCCAGACGCCTCATATGGCTCTGCGTCTGCAGTTGTAACCGCAGTACTCGTCGTCTGAAGCGTTTCGGAAGGCACGCCCGTATCGGTGGCATCAGCGAGCGTATTTGCCGGGATCATATCATCGCAAAAGACAGAGAGTGAAAAAAAGATAATCGAAAGAGCGATGCAAAGCACCGCCGCAAAAGCTTTTTTGGACATTTCCTATTTCCTATATTCCTTAAAGACACAGGTTGTGTCAACTTGAGTTTACATTCAATAAAGATAAAACGGGGATAAAGCATTTTTAACGATATCCCCGTTTTTGATTGTTTTTACATGATGATCAGGCAGCAGGCTTCTGAATATCCGAATATCCGTTGTTGCTACTGTCTGTAACAATAACAAGAGGTGTAGCGGTGGTTGTGACAGTGCCTGTAGCATTAGTTGTTACGTTTCCTGCGGTCGTACCTGCGGGATCTGTTGCATCAGTACAAGAAACAAGAGCCGAAACGATTATCAGAAGTACTATTGCAATAGCAAGGTATCTTTTCATATTTGAATCCCTTTCTCTAAAAATCAGCAATTAAATACTGTATGCTGATATTATAAACTTATATCCGCATTTTGTCAAGTATTTTATTTCGATTATGCTCTGAGAGTTATTCCGAGCTGCTTTTCAAGTGCTGCAAGAATCTTTGCACTTACCTTATCGCTTTCCTCTACGGTAAGAGTGTGATCCTGAGCTCTCATAACAACTCTGAACGCGGTGCTCTTCTTGTCGGCATCTATCTTGTCGCCCGTGTAGATGTCAAAGAGTGTTACGCTCTCGATCATCTTATCAGCTCTCTTGATAACCTCTGTTATAGATCCGACCTCAAGTGATCTGTCGCAAACGAACGCGAAATCTCTCGTGCTCGAAGGATACTTGGGAAGCGCCTTATAGTGCTTTTCGAAATCGGATACCGCGAAAAGAGTATCAAAATCAATATAAGCAAGATACACAGGAGCGGAAATTCCGTAGTTCTTAGCACAAAGAGGATGTATCTGTCCGATAGTTCCGATAAAGGTCTTTCCGCCTCTTGCGGTAATATCTGCGCATCTTCCGGGGTGGAAGGTGGGATTTGCACTCTGAGCTGTGAATCGTACGTTCTTTACGCCTGCATCCTCAAGGATATTTTCGGTCATACCCTTAAGATCGTAGAAGTCACCCTCGCCAAAGAAGCCGAGAACAAGCATCGTCTTTTCGGTGGGAAGCTCGCCTTCATTCTCGGAGGGGAGGTATACAAATCCGAGCTCGTACATCTTGGCAGATGCAAGATGTCTGCTGTTTGCTCTTTCAAGAACGCCCATAAGCGACGGAATAAGCGAGGTTCTCATAACGCTCGTATCCTCGCCGAGAGGATTGGAGATCTCAACGTATCTTCTCTCGGGTGCATCCTCGGGAAGTCTTATAAGATCGCTGTCCTTTTTTGAAACGAAGGAGAAGGTCATCGACTCGTCTGCACCCATGGAGGTAAGAAGAGTGTGAAGTCTTTCCTTATAAGCCTGCATAGGTGTAAGTGTTCCCGCCTTAACACTGCACTTGAAGGGAGTGGACTCGATCTTGTTGTATCCGTATATTCTTATAACTTCCTCGGCAATATCGTTCATCATAGCAAGATCGGAACGGAACGAGGGTACTGTAATAGCGTCGCCGTTAACCTTGCATCCGAGCTTTTCGAGAACCGAAACCATATATTCTCTAGTAAGCTCAACACCAAGGAACTTATTTATTCTTTCATAATCGAATGCAACCTCTTTCAAGGGTGCCTTTCCGGGATAAAGATCGATGCATCCGCAAACGACCTCACCTGCGCCGAGAAGAGTTACAAGCTCACACGCTCTGTTGAGCGCCGCCATAGCATTTTCGGGATCAAGACCCTTTTCAAAGCGTGACGAGGACTCTGTACGCATACCCTGGCTCTTTGCGGCAATTCTTACCGAAGCACCGTCAAAGTTTGCAGACTCGAATACTACCGTTACCGTAGAATCCTTGATCTCGCTATTCTCGCCGCCCATAACGCCTGCGAGTGCCACCGCCTTCTTTTCATCAGCAATAACAAGTGTATTTGCATTAAGGGTATGATCCACACTGTCAAGAGATCTGAAGTTTTCACCCTCGGATGCTCTTCTTACGCAGATCTTGTTTCCGTCAAGCATAGCATAGTCGAAGGCATGCATAGGCTGACCGTATTCAAGCATTACGTAGTTTGTAATATCAACGATGTTGTTGATGGGTCTTACGCCCGATGCTCTGAGTCTTGCGCGCATCCAGAGAGG
>JAFQWB010000043.1 GCA_017407725.1 Clostridia bacterium
GCTCGCGCATCAGCAAGCTTGCGAGAGACTATTACGCAGACAACGGATTTATCGACATCGAGACTCCCAACCTCTGCAAGCCTACTCCCGAGGGAGCAAGAGACTATCTCATTCCCTCCAGAGTTCACAAGGGCAAGTTCTACGCGCTTCCCCAGTCTCCTCAGCTCTACAAGCAGCTTCTTATGCTTTCCGGATTTGACAGATACATTCAGATCGCAAGATGCTACCGAGACGAGGACCTTAGAGCTGACAGACAGCCCGAATTTACTCAGATCGACGAGGAGCTTTCCTTCGTAACTCAGGATGACGTTATCGAGATCAACGAAGGCTTCCTCAAGAGAGTGTTCAAGGAATTCCTTGGAAAAGATATCGAGACTCCCCTGCCCCGTATGACCTACGCTGAAGCTATGGAGCGCTTTGGTTCCGACAAGCCCGACCTTCGTTTCGGCTATGAGCTTAAGAACATTTCAGAGATCGTTAAAGACTGTGGATTTAAGGTGTTCACAGGCGCAGTTGAAGCAGGCGGTTCTGTCCGCGCTATCAAGATTGAGGGCGGCGCTAAGTTCTCAAGAAAAGAGATCGACTCTCTCGGAGAATTCGTAAAGACATACAGAGCTAAGGGACTTGCTTGGTACAAGCTGGCAGAAGACGGTACATTCTCCTCTTCTTACGCAAAATTCCTTACAGAAGATGAAAACAAGGCTATTCTTGATTTCATGGGCGTTCAGAACGGAGACCTGCTCCTTATCGTCGGCGACGCCAAGAATGAAGTCGTATTCGATTCTCTCGGCGCTCTTCGCCGTGAGGTTGCGTTCAGAATGGACGTTATTGAGCCCGGCGATTATAAGATGCTCTGGATCACAGAGTTCCCGCTCCTCGAATATTCCGAGGAAGACGGCAGATACTACGCGAAGCACCATCCTTTCACCATGCCTATGGAAGAGGATATTCAGTATCTTGACAGCGATCCCGGAAGAGTCCGCGCTATTGCTTATGATATCGTTATCAACGGTATGGAAGCAGGCGGCGGTTCTGTCCGTATCAATATCCCCGAGGTTCAGCAGAAGATGTTCGCGGTTCTCGGTATGGAAAAGGAAGAATACGAGGAGAAGTTCGGATTCCTGCTTGAAGCTTACCGCTACGGCGCTCCGCCTCACGCTGGTCTTGCATTCGGTCTTGACCGTCTCGTCTCTCTCCTTCTCGGCATAGACGATATCCGCGACGTTATCGCTTTCCCGAAGGTTCAGAACGCCTCAGAACTTATGACAGGCGCTCCCGCTCCTGCAGATAATAAGGCTCTCAATGAGCTTTCAATAGCTGTAACAAAGGAAGAAGAATAAAAATAAAGGCTTAGTTAAACTTTTCGGTTTAACTAAGCCTGTTTTTACTCAGAGGACTTCCCTCTTGAATTTATTGTATTCTTCGTCTTCGCCAAAGAATTTATCGTATTTTGATAAAGCTTTTTCAGGGTATATGTTCGGCATATATTCTTCGAGAATTTCTTCTTTAATGCTTGAAAAATATACAGGATTTCTCTTGGCAATATTCAGATCGGAAGAGCTTGCAACATCTTTTACCTGCTTCGCAAGCTCAAAAAAACGTCTGAGCTCGGCTATACATTTTTCTTTGTCTCCCAGCTTCATATACGTATGTGCTTTGTTTTCGCAAGCGAATATTTTGTAAGTGGCGTGAAAATCGGGACAACCGAAGTCAAATATTGAAAGAAGCTTTTCGTGAGCATCAAAAAAAGCTAACGCTTTTTCATATTTCCCGTTAGTTTTGAAAGTATGTGTCATATTTTCAAAAATGTGGCTCATTGTCCAGTATAACTTCCATAAAGACTCTTCTGCATACTGTTCTTGCTCGGAATAACATTTTTTATAACCGAGCATATTCACCATTCCAACGATGCGTGCCGAATAACAATCTGCGCTTATCTTGGCTATACATTCTTCCGCTTTTTTATAATCACCTGTTTCGTTATATATCCTCGTAAGCATATTAAGAGCATTATTTACTTGTTTAATATCTCCGCAGGTATCGACCACTTCTTCACACATTTTGATTGCTTTTTCTACTGCTTCTTTTCTTTCATTTTCATCCTTTGAGATACGGTTGACCATAGAAAGCGAAAACGCAAGATAAGTCTTTAATTCCGGACTGTTAGGATATCTCTTTAAGCCTTCGCTTAC
>JAFQWB010000044.1 GCA_017407725.1 Clostridia bacterium
AGTCCCATATTGTCGCAGTTGGCATCCCATTTTCCGCCCTCGATCGATATGTTTTCATCGCGGCGCTTTCCATCGCTTGCAAAGGCTTCATTTTCAATAAGCGCGCATTTTGAATACGGTGCGGCAAGAATGTATACACCGGGTGAGAGGATGAATCTTGTATTTGAGTGGATTATAAGTGTTTCTGATATAAGATAAGTTCCGGGGCGGTCTACGGTAACAATGCCGCGCGCATCCAGCATAGACTGAATGGCTTTTGTATCGTCGTGAAGTCCGTCACCGTATAGAATTTTGTTTTCCATTGTTTATACCTTTCTGTCTTTTATTTCTTTCTGTAGGTTGAGGGAGCAAAGAGTATCATAAGCGGAACTATTTCAAGTCTGCCTATGAGCATTGTAAGCGAAAGAACTATCTTTGAAAGATATGAGTAGTCTGAGAAGTTTCCTGCAGGGCCTACGGCACCAAGACCGGGACCTACGTTGTTTATGCAGGTGAGAGCCGCCGTGAAATTGGTTTCAAAATCAAATCCGTCAAGTGAGATCGTCAAAAAGCACACGAAAATGATCGTTATATATGCGGTTATGTAGTTTGCGGCAGATCTTATCGTTTCCTCCGGCATAGGCTCTCCGTCCATCTTTACAACGTTGACCGATTTGGGGTTTATCTTGTGCCTTAGCTCACGTGCAAAATTCTTTATAACAAGTATTACTCGTGAGATCTTAAGACCGCCTGCGGTTGATCCCGCGCACGCACCTATTACAGTGAGCAGAATAAGAATTGATGTTGAAAATGATGGCCAAATGCTATAATCGATGCTCGAAAAACCGGTTGTGGAAATTATACTCGTTACCTGGAAGAATGCGCTTCTTATGCAGTCTGATGACGAAGAAACAGTTTTGAATGTGTTTACCGAAATAAGCGCTGTTGAAATCAGCACTGTGGCAACGTATACTCGGAGCTCCTCGTTTTTAAGAATGGATGCAAACTGTCCGACAATGAGGAAGAATAAGATATTGAAGTTTATTCCGAAAACGAGCATGAAAATGCCGATGACCCATTCGGCGGCAGGGTTAGCATAGCTTCCGATAGAGGCGTTTTTAACCGAAAATCCACCTGTTCCTGCGGTTGCGAAGGAGGTTACGAGTGAGTCGTATAATGACATTTTTGTAAAGAGCAGGCATATTACCATAATCACCGTGAGTGCTATGTAAATGCCGTAAAGGATGAGAGCGGTCTTTCTGAGCTTGGGAACAAGCTTTCCCTTGGTAGGGCCGGGAACCTCAGCTCTCAAAAGATGGATCGAGCGTCCATCCTTCTGAGGAAGGAGCGCAAGCACGAAAACAAGCACTCCCATACCGCCTATCCAGTGGGTGAAGGAACGCCATAAAAGAATACCCTTGGGAAGAGATTCTATTTCAGTGAGTATTGAGGCACCCGTTGTGGTAAAGCCCGAAACCGTCTCGAAAAGTGCGTCAATATAATTCGGTATGCTTCCGCTTATTACAAATGGAAGAGCACCGAATACCGAAAGGAATATCCAGGCGGCGGCAACACACACGAAGCCTTCCTTTGCAAATATTCTTCTTTCGTTTGTATTCCTGGGCTTGAGAGCTATCAGGGGAAGAGCTGCAGCCATCAGTATCGCCATTGTGATAATGAAGGGCGCCCCCGACTCGCGGTATATGAGTGACGTTATCAAGGGCACCGAAAGAAGTGCCGCTTCAACCGCCAGGATGATACCGATAAGGTATCCAAGCATTCGTTTATTCATTACGCAAGTATATCTCCGATGTTTTTAATAAGATCGCTTCCCGAAACGACTATGACAGTATCGCCAAGCTTTATTTCGTCTGAACCTGTCGGGATGATCATTTCGTTCTTTCTTACTATGCAGGCAATAAGCACGTCTTTTCTTGATTTGAGGCTTTTAAGCGGAATGTTGGTAAGGCCCTCTATTTCGTCATTGACTATGAATTCAAGAGCAAGCGCTCTGCCGTTCATGAACTTGTGAAGAGATTCTATATCAGCTCCGCTCTTGTTTGCAAGCGAGCGCACGTAGTGAAGTATCTGAGCCGCCGTGATCGATTTTGGTGAGATAATGCTCTCAAGACCTGCACTCTTGAAAAAGTCTATGTATGAAACGGCGCTTATCATTGTTATTATCTTGCTGACGTTTTTTGTTTTGGCGTACATTGAAACGACTGCATTTTCCTCATCGCTTGACGAAAGCGCAAGGAATGCGTCCGCCTTGTCAATGCCGTCCTCAAGAAGACGCTCGTGATTTGTTCCGCTGTCGCAAACTACAGAGCATTTGAAATCCTCGGCAAGATCAAGGCAAAGCTTTTTGTCTTTTTCAATTACGGTCGACTGTATCTTGGTTTCACGCAAGAATTCTTCAAGATAATAGGTGGTGCGTCCGCCGCCAACTATAAGAATGTTTTTGATGGGGTCCTTGTACATTCCGATAAGCTTGAAGAGCTTTGTGATGTCACTGCTTTGCGAAGTAACGCTTAATATATCGTCGGCGTTTATTACAAAGTCACCGGAGGGAATGTAAAGACTGTCCTTACGAAGAACGGCACATACTAAGAACTTTATATTGAGCTTTGATCTTATTTCATTAAGTGAAAGACCGCAAAGCATGGAATCCTTGGGCACAACGAACTCTGCAAGCTCAACACGGCCTCTGCAGAAGGTATCGATCTTTGCCGCTGAGGGGAATCTCAGGCTTCTGTATATCTCTTTTGCGGCGGCAAGCTCGGGATTTATTGTCATTGAAAGATTGAGCTCCGATTTCATAAGGTGAATGAGCTCTGAATATTCGGGATTTCTGACTCTTGCTATAGTGTGTTCTGTTCCAAGCTTTTTTGCGGCGGCACAGCAAAGGATGTTAAGCTCGTCCTCAGGTGTTACCGCAATGAGAAGGGAAGCGTCCTGCGCTCCCGCACGTCTGAGAACTGCAACATCGGCGCCGTTTCCTTCAAGACAAGAAACGTCGCAAACGTTCGCAAGCTCTGCAAGAGAGTCTGTATTTGTGTCTACCACGGTTATATTGTGTCCGTCGGATATAAGCTGTTTGCATATGGCACTTCCTACCGTGCCCGAACCGACAATTACTATATTCATAGATTAAATATCCTTTCGGTAAATCCATACTTACCCTATTATAGCATTTGGAAGATAAAATTTCAAGTAGAGAGAAAGAATTCTTTAAGCGGAAAAAAAGAGACACCTTGACTTTGATTTTTGAGTTGACATATTCAATATATTTTGTTATAATAATTTACAATAGGGATATGCGGCTTGTATCCTTGAATAATAATATAATCGGAGGTAAAAGATGAAGCCTTTTGTTACAAATGACGTTAAATATATAGGAGTAAACGATCATAATATTGATCTTTTCGAGGGTCAGTATAAGGTTCCTGCGGGAATGTCGTATAACTCATATCTCATAAAGGATGAAAAGATCGCGGTAATGGATACTGTGGATATCCGCTTTACTCACGAATGGCTTGACAATATTCAGAAGGAAATAGGCGACAAAGCGCCCGACTATCTTGTGGTACAACACATGGAGCCCGACCATTCTGCAAATATTGCAGCATTCTTAAAAACATATCAGAGCACTACCGTTGTCGCATCCGATAAGGCGTTCACGATGATGAAGAACTTCTTTGGTGACGACTACAGCGACAGAAGAATTGTTGTAAAAGAGGGAAGCACACTTTCTCTCGGCGAGCACACTCTTACCTTTGTTACCGCACCTATGGTACACTGGCCCGAGGTTATAGTTACCTATGATTCAAAGGACAAGATCCTTTTCTCGGCAGACGGATTTGGAAAATTCGGTGCACTCGACGTTGAAGAAGACTGGGCTTGCGAAGCAAGAAGATACTATTTCGGCATAGTAGGAAAATACGGTGCGCAGGTGCAGGCTCTTCTTGCAAAGGCGAAGAATCTTGATATACAGATCATCTGTCCTCTCCACGGACCGGTTCTTTCTGAAAACCTCGGATATTATCTCGGACTTTATAACACCTGGTCATCCTACTCGGTAGAGAGTGAGGGAATAGTTATAGCTTATACCTCGGTTTACGGAAACACTAAGAAGGCGGTAGAGCTCCTTGCAGAAAAGCTCAGAGCCAAGGGCTGTCCCAAGGTGGTTGTAAACGACCTTGCAAGATGCGATATGGCAGAGGCTGTTGAGGATGCTTTCAGATACGGAACTCTCGTTCTCGCAACTACCACGTATAATGCGGATATTTTCCCCTTCATGCGTGAGTTTATAAATCACCTTACCGAAAGAAGCTACAGATCAAGAACGGTAGCTCTTATCGAAAATGGAAGCTGGGCACCTCTTGCCGCAAAGGTAATGAGAGAAATGCTTTCCGTATGCAAGGATATAACCTTTACCGAGAGCACACCCAGAATAAAATCCGCTCTTTCCGAGCAGTCAAAAGAAGAGATCGAAAATCTTGCAAACGAGCTCTGCAAGGGCTATATGGCAATGAATGACGATACTGCAAACAAGAACGACATGTCTGCTCTCTTCAGTATAGGATACGGTCTTTACGTTGTTACCAGCAACGACGGAAAGAGAGATAACGGACTTATCGTAAATACGGTAACACAGCTTACGAATTCACCCAACAGAATCGGTGTCACAATAAACAAGGACAACTATTCGCATCACGTTATAAAGCAGACCGGAAAGATGAACGTAAACTGCCTTTCCGAGGATGCGCCCTTCTCGGTATTTGAGAACTTCGGATTCAGAAGCGGAAGAAATACCGATAAATTTGATGGAATTGATTTCTTAAGATCTGATAACGGACTTGTCTTCCTCAAGAGATATATTAACTCCTTTATCTCGCTCAAGGTCGAATCTTACGTCGATCTCGGAACTCACGGAATGTTCATTTGCGAGATAACCGAGGCAAGAGTTATTTCGGATGCAAACACAATGACCTATACCTACTATCAGAACAACGTGAAGCCGAAACCCGAAACAAACGGCAAGAAGGGATACGTCTGCAAGATCTGCGGATACCTTTACGAGGGCGAAGAGCTTCCCGATGACTATATCTGTCCTCTTTGCAAGCACGGAGCACAGGATTTCGAGCCGGTAAAATAATTGATGATCATAATTTTGAAGGGAGAATAACAGATTGCTCAGATCACTTGCGTCAAAGCTTTCGGAAGCACTTATATCGGTATCTCCCGTTGCGGCAATAGTCGTACTCATAAATCTTACGCCTCTTGTGAGTTTCTCTGCAAGCGAGATAATCACCTTTGTGATCTCGGCGTTTTTTATGATACTCGGAATCGGTCTTTTTAATCTCGGCGCAGATCTCGCCATGACTCCCATGGGTGATCACGTCGGGCAGGGACTTACAAAATCCGGAAGTCTTAAGATACTTTTATCGGCGGCATTCCTTATGGGCGTACTCATCACGGTTGCCGAGCCCGACCTTTCGGTGCTCGGAAACCAGGTGTCGTCGGTTATGAATAAAACACTTTTAATAGTTACGGTTGGAGTTGGAGTTGGACTTTTCCTGGTTTTTGCGATACTGAAGATCGTTTTCAGAAAAAGTCTTTCCTACCTTCTGATGTTCTTTTATCTCATTGCTTTCTCTCTTGTCGGGTTTATAGTGATGAGCGGAAGAGCGGATCTGCTACCCCTTTCCTTTGATTCGGGCGGAGTTACCACAGGACCTATTACCGTGCCCTTTATTATGGCACTCGGAATAGGAATTGCATCTACCATAGGAGGAAAGAATTCGGGCGAAAACAGCTTCGGACTTGTCGCTATGTGCTCGATCGGACCGATACTTGCAGTTATGACTCTCACGCTCTTTTCAAAGAAGGGTACGGCTATAACTCTCCCCGATTATTCGGGCTCGGGCTCGGTTGCAAAAACACTCCTTTCAACTGCCGAAGAGGTAATAACAGCTCTCGGACTTATAGTAGTCTTCTTCGCTATACTTCAGATAATATATCTTAAGCTGCCGCTCAGAAGACTTGGCAAAATGGCTATCGGTATGGTATATACCTTTGCAGGACTCGTTATTTTCCTTTCATCGGTTTCAATAGGATTTATGCCGATAGGATACAAGATGGGAACAGAGCTTGCAAAGAATCATCCCGCAATAATCGCGGCGTTCGGATTTATTCTCGGTGCGGTTACCGTACTTGCCGAGCCTGCGATACATATACTCAATAAGCAGGTTGAAGAGGTTACCGACAAGACGGTCAGCAGAAGATCGATGCTTACCGCACTTTCGATCGGAGTGGGAATATCGGTATGCCTTTCCTTGGTCAGAATAATTTTTGATTTCAGTATACTTTATTATCTCGTTCCGGGATATATAATTTCGCTCGGCATATCTCTTTTCGTGCCGGGAATATACACCGCAATTGCATTCGACTCGGGCGGAGTGGCAAGCGGACCGCTTACCTCCACCTTTGTTCTTCCTTTTGCGGTCGGAGTATGCACCGCGATTCACGGAGAGGGCTCTGTAATGGGTCTTGCCTTTGGTATCGTTGCAACGGTTGCAATGACACCTCTTATTGCAATTCAGATACTCGGATTCAGAGCAATTGTTGCAAAGAAGATAAGAAACCGTATTGCCATGAAGCGAATCCTCGATGCTGAGGACGAGCAGATAATCAATTTTATGTGAGAGGTGATATAAATGGAAAATAACAAAAAAACTCTCATAAAAAACGGGGCAAGAAAGCGTGTTTCGGTTAAAGATCAAAAGCAGGAAAGAGATATTGCTCCCCACAAGCTCAAGCTTCTTTTTACTATTGTGGACAGACAGAAGGGTGAGTTTTACGCCGATGTGATACAGTCATTTGAGGTGAATATGCAGATTGTTTTCGCCGCAGAGGGAACCGCAAGCGATGAAATACTCGGATATCTCGGACTTGCATCAACCGATAAGGCACTTATAATCAGTGCGGTCAGAGACGATAAAGCAACCGCTGTGCTTTCGATGCTTGAAGAAAAATTCAGAACTGTCAGAAACGGCAAGGGTGTTGCATTCACCGTACCCATGACAAGCACGATCGGTACACTCGTTTACAAATTTCTCATTAACAGTGGTGAGACAAGAGGATTCTGAAAGGATAGCACGTATGGATTATAAATATGAGCTCATCGTGAGCATAGTTAATACAGGCTTCAGCGAAGCTGTCATGGAAGCCGCAAAGGAAGCGGGAGCAAGAGGCGGTACGGTTATACACGGAAGAGGAACTGCGAATAAGGAATCGGAAAAGTTCTTTGGAATAACCGTTCAGCCCGAAAAAGAGGTAGTCCTTATCGTGGTATCAAAGGATATCAAGGAAAAGGTGCTTCACGCGCTTTACAAATCGGTCGGACTCGATACACGCGGACAGGGAATTGCATTCTCTCTTCCGGTTGACGATGCGGTAGGATTCACCCCTGCTGAAAATCAGTAAAACGAAATATTAAAAGCGGACGAAGCCGAGTGTATCTTCACTCGATTTCGTCCGCTTTTTTTACTTATGTATGTCGGAAAGTCTTGATATTCTTACGTTAGACGCATTTGCACCCGATATGTGCTTTATTTCCTCATTTTTCATAACGTGTCCGATTACCGTGTAGAATTCGTTGTTCCAAAGCTCCACAGAGCAGATGTCGACTATTATTCTTGCCGTGCCCTTTTGAAGAACAAGCTCCTTGCCGAATACCGATAGGGTAAGAGCACCTTCGCATTCAAGGGAGATGTCGTAAGCATCCCCGGTAAGCGAGATCTCCTCCTCGGGCATAAGCGAAGAGAGGGTGAGAGTTTCAGATGCAAGATCCTCGATTTCCTTTATCGGCGAGGTTACAAGGTGCATATCCGCACCCTCACCGACAAGCGAGAGCTCGATCGGTATACCCATCTGCTGAGAGAAGCGTCTGCCGTCGACGTTTATTCTTTGCCAGCCGATCCTTACGTGACGGTCGCCCATTCCCGAGAAGGACTGACCTGCATAGTCAATGCATTTTGGGAATATCGACGAAGGCTTCGATACTGCCTTGAAGAGTCTGTTCACGAATTCGCCTATGATATAATTTCCGGAAGCGCCCATAATGGCGTAGTATTCTTTTGAATCCTTTTCGTAAATCAGGATGTCGGGGCACTCAAAATCGTTCGGTATCTCAAAGCGCTGGATCATCTTCCAGCTATAAAGATCGTCTGAGGTAAAGAAGGCGTAATATCCGAATGACTTCGGGAAAGCACCCTCGTCAAGATAAAGAGCCATAAGATAGCAACCGAGGGTTTTGCTGTATACTACCTTGGGGTCTCTGTTGCCGATGCCGATGTTTTTGATAATGGGGTTGTTTTCGTATTTTTTGAATGTTTTTCCGCCGTCCTCTGAAATTGCAAGACACTGCGTGAAGGGAGGCTTTTCGTCAAGATAGGAATGATCTCCTGCCGCTGTGTAGAAAAGGAACATCTTTCCGTCCTTTTCAATTGCAGAGCCTGAGTACATTGTACCAAGGGCATCGGGATAAAGAGCAACGTCGGTCTCTCTCCACGTAAGCATGTCGGGGCTTGTCGCGTGACCCCAGTGCATATTACCCCAGCCTATATCACAAGGGTTGTACTGATAAAACATATGATAGGTATCGCCGAGCTTTATCATTCCGTTGGGATCGTTGTTCCATCCGTTGGCAACAGTGAAATGTGCCTTGGGACGTAAAGGCTCGTCATAAAGGCCATCGAGATTCATTGTGTCCGATTGACCGAGTGTTATCGGATTTCCGTCAAGAATACATTCTATTTCGCTGCCTTTGTCACAGGGAAGAGAAGCGTATGAAACGAAATCGGGATCACCGTCGGTGATTTTTGCATCAAGATAAAAGAATCGCTCGCCGTTTTTGTAAAAGAAGATCCTTTGTGTCTTTTCTGAAAATGAGATTGGAATTATAACGTATTTCTTTGAGTATACCATATTACCCTCCGTTTATCGGATTTTTGTTTACATTATATTATATAAGAAGATCGTGTTTTTTTATTTGCGCATTTCGGCAAGCTTTTTACAAACGTGATCTGCGGAAATTCCGCAGTGTTCGTAGTATGAAATGTTTTCTTTTCTGTCGGCAAAGTCGTCGTCAATTGCGAGAACCTCAAGTGAATGCCCGCTCTTTGATGCAGAGAGGGCAAATTCTTCACCGATTCCGCCGCGCTTTATGCCTTCTTCAAGGAAAACGGCGGCAGAGCTTTCGGGAATAAGTGAGAGAATTTCTTCCGTATTTATCGGGTGAAGCTTTTCAAGAAGAATTATTCCGACACGCTTTCCGTCTTTTTCGAGTGCTTCTTTTGCTTTTATCGCTTCAGAAAGAATCCTTCCGTAGGTAATGATATAAAAGTCAAGGCAATCGCCGACGGTAAAGCTGCACTTCACAAAAGGAAGAATCTCTTTGAGCGATTTTGCACCCTTGAATTCGGTAGAATGGGGATATCTTATAAATATCGGATTTGTCGCTTCAAGAGAAAGATCTATCATTTTTTCAAGAGAAGAAAAGGTTGACGGGGCGTATAATTCGGTTCCGGGAATTGATGATATAAAGGAAACGTCGAATATGCCGTGATGAGTAGGGCCGTCGCCTTCGGCAAGTGACGCTCTGTCTACCATAACGGTGACAGGTAAGGACTGAAGCGCAACGTCGTGAATTATGCTGTCGTATGCTCTTTGAAGAAATGATGAATAGATGGGAACGATAGGTCGCATTCCGCCCGCGGCAAGACCTGCGGCAAATACAATGGCGTGACCCTCGGCAATTCCCACGTCAAAGAATCTGTCGGGATGAGCTTTTTTGAAGGGAATAAGTCCGCATCCGTCTGCCATTGCGGCGGTTATTGCGCATATTTTGCCGTTTTCGGATGCTTTTTTCGTGATATAGCTTCCCATTGCTTCTGAAAAACAGTATGAATGAGCAGGGGTGAGTCCCTCGCTCACAGAGTGATATTTTCCGGGGTTTTTCTCGGCAGGGTCATAGCCCTTGCCTTTAACGGTCTTTAAGTGTATGATACACGCCTTTCCCGAAAGAATGGCTTCATCAAGAAGATTGCTCACCTGCTCGGTGTCGTTACCGTCGGCAGGACCGAGGTAATAAAGACCGAGATCCTCAAAATAGTTACTTGAGTATATTGAGTTTTTTATGCTTTGCTTTGATTTTTTGAAAAATTCAAATACCTTGTCACCAACCAAGGGAATAGAGGAGATAAGCTCTCTCGTCTTTCTTTTGGTCGAATAATATCCACCCTTGGCACGCAGTCTTGCAATCGTTTTAGCAAAGCCTCCGATGTTTCTCGAAATGGACATTTCATTCTCGTTCAGTATTATAATAAGAGGAAGATTTTCGTCGATGTTGTTAAGTGCCTCGTGAACAAGACCGCCCGTGAAGGCACCGTCGCCAAGCACGGCTACCGTTGTTCTTTTTCTTTTCTGAAGAAGGTCTGATCTTGCAAAGCCTATTGCGGCAGATACCGAGGTCGAGCTGTGTCCCGTTCCGTAGCAGTCATACTCGCTCTCGCTTCTTTTTTCGAATCCCGAAAGGCCGCCCGGCTTTCTTATCGTTTCTATACGGCTTTTTCTGTCTGTGAGTATCTTGTAAACGTAGGACTGGTGACCGACGTCGAATATGACTCTGTCAGAGGGAAGGTCGAGCGCTCTTACAAGTGAAATGGTAAGCTCTACGACTCCGAGGTTGGACGCAAGGTGTCCGCCCGTATATGATATCTTTTCTATTAAAAAGGATCTGATCTCATCTGCAAGAAGGGGGAGCTTATCGGCTGAAAGAGCCTTCACATCCTTCGGTGAGGAGATAGAATCAAGTATGGGGTATTTGCTCATTTTTCCTTGTCCAATCAATGTATTTTACATTCTTCATTATATAGCATGAGAGCCGAAATGTCAATATGTTGTACAAAATAATCAAGACGGATGGGGAGAAAAATATGACTAATTGTGCAAGTGGTAAAAAGCGAAAAAAATCTCAAATTTTTTCAAAAAAAGTATTGACAAAAGGGGTAATAAGTGATATAATACAAAAGCTGTCCGCGAGAGCGGGGAGCGAACCGATCCTTGAAAATTGAACAATGAGCAAGTACAAAGC
>JAFQWB010000002.1 GCA_017407725.1 Clostridia bacterium
AAGGTCTGACCCTCAAGCTTCTTTGTTACTTCGTTGATTCTTTCACCGAATATATCGCCTGCGAAGAGCATATTGTTTCCGCCGAAGGAAAGGGTTACAACGAGTGAGTTGTACTCGTCAAAGTCGATTCCCGCATATGCTACGTCAGAGGGATAGATAGTTAATACCGCGCCGTCAAGCTCAAGAGTCATCTTGGACTCAACCTTTGTTGCAGTCTTATTTGCAGCTGCAAGCGCCTGTGTATATACTGTGTAAGACGTGCTGGACTTCTTATAAGTAGGATCAAGAATAGTCTCAACCTCAACCGCATCAAGGATAGCTCCAACGCTTCCCGTGTGGTTCTTGTTGAACTGTGTAACTATCATATAATCGATCTTGGTGATGCTCTTCTCTGCAAGATACTCAAGGATCTTATCGTAATCGTCATCCTCTCCCGTATCAATAAGAACTGTCTTAGTCTCTGTTCTTATAAGGAAGGAATCAGCCTTACCGCACTTGAACATCTTAACGTATACCTTTGCATCGGGGTCAATATCCGTGCTCGGAGCACCTGTTCCGGGAGTTGCTGTGGTTGCAGCAGGAGCTGTTGTTGTAGTAGTCTCATTGCACGCGCTCAATATCATAGCAAAAAGAAGCGCGATTGCTATTAAAAGTATTGAAATTTTTTTCATATTTTTTCCTCCAATCCAGGATTGCAAAGCTTAAACTTCGCAATTTAATGGTAATTATAACATATATTTCTTAACACAGTATGAATATAATAAAAAAATATTAAAAATTTTCTCAAAAAGCAAAGATCCCCGCAAAAAATGCAGGGATCTCCTTTTATAAGTTGCTCAAACGCCTTTATTTATGCTTTATCACGGCATATTCACCGCATGCAAGCTTTCTGCCGATATCGGAAGGCTCTTTCTTAAGAAGATCCACACCTTCGACATTCATTTCTATCTCTTTATCAGACAAATTCACAGCAACAGTGAGTGAATCGCTTCCGTTTTCCCTTGTAAACTCGAAAAATCCGTCCTTTGATCTTTTTGAAAGCACAAGATAACCGTTTTTGAAAAGAGGCTCTTCTCTTCTCATTTTACCGATCATTCTGTAATATTCAAGTATTTCGGTATCCTCTTTTCCCCACGGATAAGGCATTCTGTTAAAGGGATCGTTTCCGCCCTCAAGGCCTATTTCATCGCCGTAGTAGATGCAGGGCACTCCCGGAAGTGTACTCAAAAGCAAATACGCTATCTTAAGTCTTTCCTTTGCTATCCTTCTTTCATCATCTGTAAGCCTTAATGCCGCCTGCTCCGACGGCGTCATTAAAGAAATGTTTCTTCCCGAAAGGACGGTAAGTATTCTTGCGGTATCGTGAGTTCCGATGTGATTCATCAGCGAATCGCTGACCTCCTTGGGATAATGCGAATAGATCTCGTTCACCGCTCTGTAAAGGGTATTCGAATCTCTATAGAGAATATAGCTTACGATTCCCTCCTTGAAGGGATAATTCATTACAGAATCAAGCTCGCCTCTGAAATAGCGTCTTCTCTTTCCGTAAGCGATCTTGTTCGATGCATCCTCCCATACCTCTCCAAGCACGAGAGCGTCGCTTTTTTCTTTTTTTACCGCGGTGTAAAGCTCTCTTAAAAACTCTTCGCGAAGCTCGTCCGCAACGTCGAGTCTCCAGCCCGAGACTCCCTTTCTGAGATACGATCTGATAATTCCGTTTTCACCGTTTATCATCTCGCAGAATTCCTTTGATCTTGAGTTTACCGACGGAAGAATGTCTATTCCCCACCAGCATCTGTACTTATCGGGATACTCTTCAAAGTCGTACCACGAATAGTACTCGGAATCCTTTGAATTGTATGCTCCTACAGAGGAATATCTTCCCTCTCTGTTAAAATAGATGCTATCGGAGCCGGTATGATTGAAAACTCCGTCAAGTATTACTCTTATATTTCTTTTCTCAGCCTCGGCAAGAAAAAGCTCAAACGCCCTTTCCCCTCCGAACATCTCGTCTATTTTGGAGTAATCTCCCGTATCGTACTTGTGATTTGAGTATGCCTCAAATATCGGGTTAAGATATATACAGCTCACGCCGAGAGATTTTATGTAGTCGAGCTTTTCGGCGGCACCGTAAAGAGTTCCTCCGAAAAAGACATTGTTATCTATCGGTGCGCCCGGCACTGTAGCATACGGCGGTATTCCGTTATACCAATCGTCGTTCATAATGGCATCGTGCCTTACGGGCACGTCTCCGCCCTTTCTGAATCTGTCAACGAATATCTGATACATTATTCCGCCCGAAAGCCGATCGGGAACAGAAAGTCTGTCATACACAAGAAGCTGATATGCGTTTGTGTCCTCGCTTTCATAGCTCACATAAGGCTTTTGCGAAAGGGGATCGTATGAAAGCTTTATTCTTCCCGCGGCGCACTCAAGTATCACGAAGTAAAAAAACAGTCCTCCGTCATCAGAGCTGCATATATCCTTCAGCCTTAACGTAAGCGAGTATTTGTCGTCACTGTAATCGGTATCCTTCCACTCGAAAGGAATGATTATATCTCTTCCATCGTCGTCGCTGTAAAGCGAAAGATGTGCCGAGGATACTCCGAGCTCTCTTTTAACCTTAAGTGAAAAGGTCAGGGTGTCTGAGATCGGAAATGCTCCGAAAAGCTCTGCTCTTTTCGTCCTTTTTGCCTTTTTTGTTAATTCTATGCTATCGCACATTTCTTTGATAAAATGCATATGCTGACAACCTTTTTCATTTCTAACCGCTCAAGGCTTCGCTACCGCGAAGCCTTGAGTGATTTTATATATTACTTTACAGGCTTTATATGCCAGATGTTCTCTGCATATTCCTTGATCGCTCTGTCTGCCGCAAAGATTCCCGCCTTTGCAGTATTCACAAGCGAGGATTTTAACCACTTTTCACGGTTTCTGTAATCGTCATTCATCTTTGCATGTACACTGCAATAAGAGTCAAAATCAGCAAGGCACATATAGGGGTCGGAAATTCCACCGCCTGCAACAAGATATGAATAAAGATCAGAGAAATCCTCGCCGTTGAAGCCTACCTTGAGGTAGTCAACAGTCTTCTTGAGTGTTTCGCTTGAGAGATAGTAGGAGGATGCGTTGTATCCTCTTCTCCAAAGCTCTTCAACCTCGGGTGTCGTATGACCGAAGATATAGATATTTTCATCACCTACAGCCTCAGCGATCTCAACGTTTGCACCGTCAAGAGTTCCTATCGTGAGCGCACCGTTGATCATGAACTTCATATTACCCGTTCCGCTTGCTTCTTTGCCTGCAAGTGAAAGCTGCTCTGAAATATCAGCCGCAGGTATGAGCACCTCTGCCATAGATACGTTATAATCCTCGGGGAATATAACTCTGAGCTTTGCTGCTATCTCGGGGTGCTTATCAATGTCCGCACCGATAGAATATATGAGCTTTATAATTCTCTTTGCGAGGTAGTATCCGGGAGCTGCCTTAGCACCGAACACAAATGTCTGAGGCTCGATGTCGACATTCGGATCTTCCTTGAGGGTAACGTAAAGATTTATAATTCTGAGCGCGTTGAGAAGCTGTCTCTTATACTCGTGAAGTCTCTTTACCTGCACGTCATAGAGAGTGTTCGGGTCGATAACAATTCCGCTTCTCTTACCTATATAGTTGGAGAATCTGACCTTACAGCCCTTCTTGATGTTTTCAAGCTCTGCAAGAACGGTTTTGTCATCCTTATACTTAAGGAAGTCCTCAAGTCTGTCGGCATCCTTTCTGTACTCCGGTCCGATAGTCTCGTCAAGAAGCTTCGCAAGCTCGGGATTCGACATACAGAGCCATCTTCTGTGCGCAATTCCGTTTGTTACGTTTGTGAACTTTTCGGGAGTATTCACATAGAAATCATTGAAGGTCTTTTCCTTGAGAATTTCCGAATGGAGCTGTGATACTCCGTTTACCTTATGCGATCCTACGATCGAAAGATTTGCCATCTTTACTCTTCCGTGAGAGATGACCGACATATTTGTAATGCGGTTCCAGTCACCGGGATAGCAGTTCCAGAGATCCTGACAGAAGCGGCGGTTTATCTCAGCAACTATCATATGGATTCTGGGAAGCTTATACTTAAAGAGCGCCTCATCCCACGTTTCAAGAGCCTCGGGCATAACTGTGTGGTTTGTATAGCTTACCGTTCTTGTAACAATATCCCACGCCTGCTCCCAGCTATAGGAGTAGGTATCAAGGAGTATTCTCATAAGCTCGGGTACAACGAGCGCAGGGTGAGTGTCGTTAATGTGAATTGCAACCTTTTCCGCAAAATTTGAAAGTGTTCCGTAGGTGCGCAGATGGTCTGCAACAATACTCTGAAGCGAGGCACAAACAAGGAAGTACTGCTGTGAAAGTCTTAAAAGCTTTCCTCCCTCGTGGTTGTCTGCAGGATAAAGAACCTTTGAAATGATCTCCGCCTGAGTGGATTCCTCCATAGCTCTTATATATTCTCCCTGTGAGAAGAGCTTCATATTGAACTGTGTGTTAAGATTGCACGCTTTCCACATACGAAGACTGTTTACGGCGTCGCAGTCAGCGCCTGCGATCATAATATCGTAAGGAACCGCTCTTACCTCGGTATAATCGGTATGGATTATCTCGCATCTGCCGTTATTCCAAACCTCTTCAACCTTTCCGCCGAATCTTACGGTGCACGCCTTATCTGTACGGGGTACGAGAGAAGGCTCGCCCGAGGGCATCCAGTTATCGGGGAATTCTATCTGCTCTCCGTTTATTATTCTCTGCTTGAAAAGACCGTATTCATAGAGGATCGAGAAGCCTGTTGCTGAATACTGAAGAGTTGCAAGAGAGTCCATAAAGCAAGCCGCAAGTCTTCCGAGTCCTCCGTTTCCGAGAGCGGGATCGTCCTCCTTATCAAAGAGATCGTCAAGCTCGAATCCCATCTCGCCTACTATTTCCTTTACGTTCTCCTCTATTCCGAGATTCACAAGGTTGTTGCGGAGAAGTCTTCCTATAAGGAACTCCATGCAGAGATAATATATCTTCTTCTCCTGCTGCTTATTGACAGCCTTCTTAAAATCGGTTCTTTTTGCTGAAAGGAGATCCTTTACCGTGAGCATAAGCGCCTTATAGAGCTGATCCTCGGTTGCCTCCTCGGGTGTTGTTCCGTAATATCTTGAAAGCTTTGAAAGAAGTGCATCACGGAGATATTTCTTTGTGTATGGTGCTGTATTGGTACCGTTGTTGTTCATCTGTTATTTTTCCTTAAATTAGTTAATTTCTGATTTCTTTATACATTGCAAGATACTTCTCTGCCGAAGCGTTCCACGAGAAGTCGCTTGTCATTGCGTTTTTAACGATCTTTTTCCACACGTTTTTATCGTTATAAAGCTCTGTTGCTCTTCTTATAGCATCAAGCATATCGTGTGCATTGTATGAATAGAAGGTTACTCCGTTACCCCTATTTTCCTCGGCATTATACGGAATAATTGTATCGGCAAGTCCGCCCGTTTCTCTTACGATCGGAACTGTTCCGTAGCGCGAGGCGATCATCTGCGCAAGTCCGCAGGGCTCGCTCTTTGATGGCATGAGGAATATGTCTGCTCCCGCATAAATCTTCTTTGCGGTGTTCTTGTTGAACTCGATAAGAGCACGAACCTTTCCGGGGTGTCTCCACTCAAGCTGTCTGAAGAAGGATTCAAATTCGCTCTCACCCGTTCCGAGTATTACAAAGCGTATTCCCATATCGACAGCTTCATCGATAACTCTTGTTACAAGGTCGATTCCCTTATGAGCGGCAAGTCTTGTTATCATAGCAACTATGGGCGTACCGTCCTCGTCAAGTCCGAGCTCTTTTACAAGAGCCTCCTTGCACTTTTTCTTGCCTGACGGCTTTGACGCCGAGAAGGGCGCCGCTATCACGGGATCGTTTTCGGGATCGTATCCCACGTAATCTATTCCGTTCACTATTCCGCTGAGCTTTCCGCCCACCGAATTGATAACGTAAGAAAGTCCGTGAGAATAGTAAGGAGTCTTTATCTCCTCAGCATATCTTGAGCTTACCGTCGTAAGCTTATCACAGCACATTATTGCCGCCTTTGAGAGGTTTATACAGCCGTCATATTCGAGAACCGAAAGGTGCTCCTTTCCTATTCCGAAAAGATCGCCGAGTACGTCCTGCGAGTATATTCCCTGATACTCAATATTGTGTATAGTATACACCGTCTTTACGTCGGGATAATAGTAGCAAAGCTTTAAGTATACAATTGAAAGTGCGCTCTGCCAATCGTTGGCGTGAAGCACGTCGGGAATAAAATGAACCTGTGCGAAAAGCTCGATTACGGCCTTTGAGAAAAAGGCATATCTCTCTCCGTCGTCATATTCTCCGTAAAGCTTCGCTCTCTTAAAGTAATATTCGTTATCTATAAAATAATAGGTTACCTTATCCTCTACAAGCTCGTAAATACCGCAGTACTGATTTCTCCAGGAAAGCTGAACGTAAAATTCAGCAACCTTTGTCATCTTTTCTCTGTATACTTCCGGCACGTTGGTATAAAGCGGCATGACAACGCGCACGTCAGCACTCTCGTCAGCAACAGCCACCGATCTTGGAAGAGATCCCATTACGTCTCCGAGTCCGCCCGTCGATGCGAAGGGAGTAGCCTCTGCTCCTACGTAAAGTATTTTCATATAAATTCCCCTTTCATTTATTTGCTTTTTCCTGCTAGTGGCAGTCTTTCAAAGCCTTTTTATCAGATGGTTCTTCCCTTTCCTATGCATATAGGCATAGTGGGATGTCCCGAAAGCTGAACTCCCGATCTGATAACAACGTTTTTATCTGCAACAACGCAGTTAACACTTACGTCAGACGATATCTGAGTATCCTGGAAAAGAATACTGTTCTTTACTACTGCGCCCTTGCCGACTCTTACTCCTCTGAAGAGTATCGAATTTTCAACCTCACCCTCAATAATGCATCCGTCGGCTATAAGCGAATTTGTAACCTTGGAGCCCTCAACGTGAATTGTGGGAGGACTGTTTCTTACCTTAGTATATACGGGTCTGTTCTTTACGTTAAAGAGCTCTTTTCTGTTTTCGGGATCGAGCATCTTCATGTTTACGTCAAAATAGTCTCCGAGTGAATAGGGGATTCCGTAATATCCGTCGTATCTGTAAACCTTTATAATATCCTTGCCCATTCTCTTTAAGACAACGTCCTTCTTAAAGCTTGAATAGTTTCTTGAAAG
>JAFQWB010000045.1 GCA_017407725.1 Clostridia bacterium
CCTTATCGGTGTTACCTGTATGTGGGCGATCGGTGCCGATAAAAAATGGTTCATAATACTTGGTGCAATAGGAGGCACGGTGGTTGCCGCAGTGCTCTTTGTCGTATGGTTCAAGGATGCATCGTGGAACAAGATCGACGACCTTATTCCCGCATACGTTGTAAAACGTATTGATATGTGGATACGCCCCGAAAACTATACGGTTCTTGATGATACCTGGCAGACCGTGCAGGGAACTATAGCGGTAGGCTCGGGCGGATTTTTCGGAACGGGATTCGGAAAGAGCTTTCAGAAGCATCTTTTCGTTTCACAGCCTCAGAATGACTTTATTTTCGCAATAATCTGTGAGGAGCTTGGATTTGTAGGTGCGGCGGCACTCATGCTTCTGTATATCGCATTTATTTACAGAGGACTTCAGATAGTAAAAAATGCGTCCGACACTTATTCGGCAATAGTTGCTATGGGAATAGTCGGACACGTCGGAATACAGGCGTTTCTTAATATGATGGTCGTTACGGCGATACTGCCCAACACGGGAATATCGCTTCCTTTCATAAGCTACGGCGGATCGTCGCTTGTAATGCTTATGGCTGAAATGGGAGTTCTTCTCGGAATATCAAGAAGAGCAAAATTACAAAAGTAAGATCGGAGATATAATATGAGAGTTCTCATGACCGGGGGAGGAACTGCAGGACACGTAAATCCCGCACTTGCCATAGCCGGAATTATAAAGGAAAGAGAAGAGTCGGTAATTGAGTTTGTCGGATGCGAAAGCGGACTTGAGGGCAGACTTGTTCCCGAGGCAGGATATAAGCTTCATAAAATAGATGTAAGAGGTCTTTCAAGATCTCTTTCTTTCTCAAACGTAAATACGCTTATAAAGGCGTATAAAGCAATAGGCGTGTGCAAAAAGATAATAAAGGAGTTTAAGCCCGACGTTGTTATCGGTACGGGTGGATACGTATGCTGGCCGGTTATAATGGCGGCATCCTCACTCGGTGTGCCTTGTGCTCTGCACGAGGCAAATGCAAGTGCAGGACTTGCCGTCAAGACTCTCAAATCAAAGGCAGATCTCATAATGCTCGGATTTTCAAGCGCAGGCAGAGGACTTGAGGGCAAGAAAGCAAAGCTTACTCTTACAGGCCTTCCCGTAAGAGCGGGATTCAGAGGAAGCGATAAGGCTCTTGCACGTGAAAAATGTGCTGTTCCCGCATCTGCAAATAAGATGGTGGTAAGCTTCGGAGGAAGCCTTGGCGCAGATAAGATCAACTCGGTAATGCTTGATTTTATCGATAAATACGTAAGAGAAAATCCCGATATCTACCTCGTTCACGCAACGGGAAGACGCTCGTGGGACGATTTTTCCAAAAAAGCAGAAGAGCGCGGCTTCGATAAAATAAAGAACCTTGAGATAGTTCCTTATATAAACGATATGGAAACGAAGCTCTCGGCGGCAGACCTTGCTATCTGCAGGGCAGGGGCATCAACTCTTGCAGAGCTTGCGGCGGCAGGATGTCCCGCAATACTCATTCCCTCGCCCAACGTAACGGCAGACCAGCAAACAAAGAATGCAAGGATGTTTGAGGAGGAAGGCGGAGCACTTCTTATAGCGGATAACGCTCTTGAGGCTGAATCTTTAGCATCATGCGTTGACGGTGTGCTCAGAGGACTTGTGAGATCCGAAATGGTAAAGGCGCTCATAAGACTTGATAATCCCGATTGTGACGACAGAATTTATGCGGCGGTAAAGGGAATCGTAAAATAAAAAAGCCGGAGATAAAAATGAATCTTCATAATAAAAAGATGGCTGACTACAGAGAGGTCAACTTAAGAAAGAAACAAAAAAGAGTGATGATCTGCGTAATAGCGCTTATGGCGGCGGTTTTTGCGCTCGTTTTTGTCATAATGAACTTTGTTCTTGTGGTAAGAGATATCACGGTAGTCGGAAACAGCAGCTATACCGATGATGAAATAATCGAGGCTTGCGGAATAAAAAACGGAAAGAGTATTTTTTCGGTGTCTCAAAAGAAGGTTGAGAAAAGACTTTGCGATATTTTTCCGTATGTCAAGAGCGTGGATATCGAGAGAGAATATCCATCGGGTATAATTCTCACCGTGGGAGAAGAGCATACGACCTTCTACTGTGAGTTTGGCGGCGAATATTTTCTCTATAGCTACAGTATGAGAGTTATGGACAGATTCGATTCGGTAGATGCGCTTCTTTCTGTAAGAGAAGGCGCGATATTCACCGATATAAAGGGAATTAAATCTGCAGTTGTAGGTGAATATATCGAATTCGAAGGGGAAGAGTACGGATACGTTGGGGAGGTCATTTACCACCTCAGCGGAACCTTCTACGTGCACTTCTTAAAATCTGTAAGTCTTTCCGATAAATACGATATAAGAGCCGATTATGACTCAAGAATAAAACTAATATTCGGAAGCTATATCGACTTTGAAAAGAAGGCAAAGAACTCTGAGACGATCATGCACGATGCTACCGAAAAATCGTACGGATCGGTAGACGTATCCAATCCCAAAGAGGGATATGCAAGCCTTGAGGAGCGAAATTAGTACTCCAAATTGTAAAAAAAAAATGAACAATAAAAAAACCTATTGAAAAATTTTGCTTTATAGTTTATTATAATAGGTATAGTGCTGAGAGAGTCTTCTGACTACTAAATATAG
>JAFQWB010000046.1 GCA_017407725.1 Clostridia bacterium
ACCCTTGTTTGTAACAAGCTTCGATGTGAAATCCTTTTTGACGTCTTCGTCTGCTACGTAAATGTAGTAGTTATATATGATCTCGTAGAAGTCGTCGTTTTCTCTCCATGAAGAGATGGAGTTGTAGGGGCCGTTAAATGTGGTACCGTTGAACGCCGACTTTACAATAAAGTCAAAGGTATCGGTTATTGCAGTTGCGTAGTTTCCGAGATATTTATCGGATTTGGAATCAAGCGACCAATCGTCGGGAACCGAAGAGAGCTTTTCAGAAACCGAAAGCATATACTCAAAGAGGTTTTTGTAGAAGGTACGCTGATCCTCACCGGGAGCCTTTATGTAAGTCGACATTGTGTACTCAACAGGCTCGCCCTTGTCGTCCTTCTCTGTGAAGAGGAATACGTCTGCAAATTCCTTCTTCATGTCAGAAAGAACGTCAGCAAGTACGTTGAAGGGATCGTCCTTCTTGTTGAATTCTTCAATAGCAAGGCTTAAATCCTCGTACGTCTGAGCGTTGATAAGAATATCTCCGGTTGCCTCGTCGATAACGAATACCTTGGAGTATTTTTCGGAAGATGCTTTGAAAGCCTTTGTAACGCAGAAAGCCGCAGGACGCATAACTGTGAGTACGTCCTCCTCTGAGATAAGAGCCTTCTTGTCGTTAGTGAGCTTGAAATACTCGGTAGCCGCATCTACTGCAATTGCACTGAGCGTATCGTCAAGAGCGAAGTTTCTGTCATTTATTTTAACGTCCTTGAGCGCGTTTGCGGCATTGATAACTACAGACACACTGCTGTAGAAGATTGAGATGGTAAATTCAAAGTTCTTTCCGCCGTATGTGCAGGTGATTGTCTGCGAAAGAGGTGTTTTTCTGTGAGCCTCTGTTGCGAGAGTAGGGTCGAAGCCCTCGGTCATTTCAGCTGTAAGTGTTACGGGGATAGAGTAGTTTGCATTCTTTGCCTTAACGTTGAAGTATCCGCCGCCTACAGCAAGCTCTGTGTCGTGGCTCTGATATACAGTCTTGTTAGGCTTAACAAAGGTAACGTCACCGATCTCATAGCACTTTACGGTGAACGTGGTCTCGTATTTTGTACCCTGATTGTCATCGTAAACAGCTGAAACGGTAGCATCGCCTGCAACTGTGTTGTTGAAGGTAACCGTAACAAACTCGTTGTCAAATGTAACAGAGGTTGTTTTTCCGTCATCCTTTGTTATTTTGAGCTTACCCTTTGTGTAATCGAATGCTTCGTTAATGAAGTATTCTGTCTTGTAGCCGTCAGCAACCATACGTGATACAACGTTAACCTCAAAGGTGGTTGTCATATCTTTGTACGTAACGGTAACCGTCTGCTTTCCAATAGTACTTTTATCATAACCCGATATGCTTATAGCAGGATCGGTTAAGGGAAGAACAGACTCGCCTCCCTTTTTTGAGATAACAGTAAGAACTCCGTCTGAAAGATCAAGATCCTGACCTTGAACGTAGGTCGTACGGGGCATATCACTATCCTTGATAACGATGCTTGACGTGCCCTTGCCGCACGCCATGAGCGCGGATACGCTCATGAGTACGACTGCTATCATAATCACGTATGTTATAACACGTGATATGGATTTTTTGCTTAAATTCTTTTCCATTTTATTTTCCTAACTAATTTGGTTTTGTTTAAGCGAGGTCCCACACTGTGTAAAGTGTGCTGTTGTTGGGAGCCTCTGATAAGTTTTCAGTAGTATATTCAGCCGTATCGCTTCCTGCCGTCGTTGAGAATCCAACGAATTTATAGCCTTCGCGTACAGGCTCTTTAATACCGCTGTCAATTGGCATATTGTCGGGATTTGATTCATTCTTTACGAATGATTCGATGTAGGTCTTGTCGGCAGAAAGCTTGCATTCTGTGATAACTGTAGCGAACGAGGAGTTCCAGCGTTCATCCCAATTTTCCGTGGAAGTGCCCTCAAGAAGGTAAATAACCGAATTCTCAGCGCCAAAGAAGGCGTGAGATGCAATTTCTGTTACCGATGCAGGAATTATAATGGAATGAGCTCTGCTCATACCTCTGAAGGCGTGCTTTCCGATATACGTTACACCGTCGGGAATAACGAGCTCGGTGATGTATTCTGCGCCAAAGAAGGCAAAGTCACCGATTGTTTTAAGAGAATTGCTGAATTTGATTTCCTTGAGAGCATTGCATCCTCTGAATGCGTATTTTCCAATAGAAGTAACACTGTCAGCAATAGTTAATTTTTCAAGAAGTGAGCAATTGTAGAACGCATAGTCGGCAATTTCGGTTATTCCTGCGCCAATTGTAAGCTCCTTGATTCCCGTACACTTGTAGAATGCACGAAGACCGATGTGAGTAACACTGTCGGGAATAGTAAGCTTTGCAATGCCGCTGCATCCGTAGAATGCTCTGTCGGATATTGTCTTGAGTCCCTGTGAAAGAGTGATGGAGCCTACAATATCGGGATCGTTTTCGTTTTCTCCGGGAAGGGAAGCGCCTATATTGATGCATCCGTAGAATGCATACGGAGCAATCTCTTCAACAGTTCCGGGAACAGAGAGAGAGAATATGCTTTGGCAGTTGTAGAATGCAGAACGTCCGATATATATCGTTCCTTCGGGTATTTCGAGAATTCTGTTGGGGTTTTTGCTGAATATAGCGCAGAAATCTCCGTAGAAGGCGTAATCGCCTATATATTTGAGATTTGCAGGGAGCTTAACGAAAACCGCAAAGCCGTAATCGTTTGCCGCCGCCTTGTAGAAGGCTCCGCGTCCGATATATTCAACCGAGTCTGCAATGTCTATTCCGTATATGTCGGAGTTTATCTGTATAATAGGAACTTCGTTGAATGCATAGTTTGCAATTCCGCGTGTGCCTTTTCTTATAATGATCTGCTCAGGAGCCGTTACCATGCCGGCAGAAGCACCAAGATCAAATCCGACAGCCCAGTTGCTGATATACATAACTCTTTTTTCAACAGTTGCCTTGGTTCCCTTGAATGCATCCTTACCGATGTGTGTAAGAGTGTCGGGAAGTCTGGATATTTTTGCATCCTGGAGATCGGAGCATCCCGAGAATGCAAAATCTCCGATAGACTGAAGACTGTTTCCAAGCTGAACCTGAGAAAGCTTTTCACATCCCTTGAATGCATACATACCTACAGATAAAAGAGTGTCTCCGGGAAAGTATGCATAACGAAGCTTTGTGCAGTTATAGAATGCATTTGAAGATATGTATTTGATGTTGGGAAACTGAACTGCTGTGATTTCGGTACAGTTTGCAAAGGCGCTGTCCGCAATTCCGTAAGTTCCTTCGGGAAGGGTTACGTTTTTGATCTCCTTGTCTTTGCAGTAGATATACCATCCGTCAACGATAAGCTCGACTTCAGCATCGTTATAGAGCTTGGTGCTGTTGAATGCACCGTGTCCTATATAGTTCAGATTGGCGCCGAGAGTTATGTCTTCGAGGTTGTCGGAATATCTGAAAGCAAAGTTGTCAATTTTTTCACAGCTGTCGGGAAGTGTTAAAGATGTTATAGCATCGCAATTTCCGAGAGCATACTCGCCTATTTCCTTGAGAGATTCACCAAGCTTGAGATCAGAAAGTGAAATGCAGTTATAGAACGCATATGTCTTGAGAGACTCAAGAGAGTTTCCAAGGTGAGCCTTTGTGAGTGCTTTGCAGTCTGAGAATGCATACTCGTCAATAAGCTTGAGCGAATCTCCGAATACGACAGCCTCAAGTGCATCGCAGTTGGAGAAAGCGTAAAGACCGACAGATTCAATATTGTCGCTGAAGCTTATGGTTTTGAGTGAGGAGCACCATGAGAAGGTATACTCTTCTATGCTTTTTGTAGAAGCGGGGAATGTGATGTCTGTGAGTTTTTTGCAGCTCTGGAAGCAGCTCTTACCTATTTTTGTAACGCTGTCGGGAATGGTTATCGACGTAAGCTCGGCACATCTTGCAAACGCGCTGTTTCCGATTTCTTTTACGTTGTTACCGACCACGAATGAGGTGATTTTGGTGTTTCCGGAGAATGCCTTTTCAGCAATAGAGGTTACGGGCTTTCCGCGGTAGGTGTCATCCATTATGATATCACCCGATGCGGTTCCGAGACCCGTGAGCTGATATTCTGTCTTGTTGTTTATGAGCTTATATCTCATTCCGGATTCTTGCTCTCTGATAAAGGTGTAAGTTGCCCAGTCGGAATTCTTCTTTTCGGTTCCGTCGCTGTTTGCTTTTACCTTTATTTCATAGGTGCCGGGATCAAGATATTCAAGTGAGAGGCTGTTCTGCTTTGTGGTTTTTTCAAACTCCTCACCTGAAATGGATATTGTGTAGCTCTTTGCTCCGAGCACTCTGTCCCATGAGAGAGTCAGAGTGTCGGCATCGAGCTTGAAATTGCTTACCTTGTCTATCGCTCCTGAGCAAGAAATCAGAAGACTGAGTGAAAGCAGCAAAAGTGCAACTAAGAATATTTTCTTTTTCATTTTTCTCTCCTGTTTATTTCTTGTTCCGGATTTTTTTGCTAAGTATTATTTCGTGAGGCCATTTCCACTTGAACTTACGTGCGGCAATATCAAGAAGGAAGAGGCAAAGTGCCATGATCGAGAAGATGATTCTGGGATCGATAACGTTGTGAAGGAACTTTACTACGTTGTCGAATACCTGAGCGGAATCTTCAATAACAACACCGTGACCGAAATCTGCAAGGTCTGTCATTGTCTGCTCTGCGGCTTCAATGTCGCGGAATTGATCATATTCCTTTGAGTAGCCAAGAGCCTTGTATGTTGTGCTGGATGCAATGAGGTTTCCTTCGGCATCCTTTTTGCTTATAACTATTTCGTGGAGACCGGGAGTTTTTACAGAGAAGGTAAGTCTTGAATAACCGGAGGCATTTCCGATGATTGTCTGAACTTCACCTTCAAGCTCGCCTTCCTTGGGAGGGCTTGTAATTATAACTTCAACGTACTGACCTTCTTCAAGATCCGTGAAGATGCTAAGTACGGTACTGTAGTTGTCACCCTCTATAACAGAATCTATTTCATCGGGCTGAACGTTCTGAGTAGGGAATACAGCCTGAACGATGTTATTTATAAGGGCGGCGCCAACAGGGGAGTTTATAAAGTCGAGAGACCAGGTTCCGTTAAGGTCGCAGGCAAATGTACCTACAGTTCCTTTTCCGTATTTCCACTGAGCATAAATAGGTGTGTATTCACCAAGTACTACAACCTCTGCGCCTTCCTTGGCTTTTACACCGTAGAATCCGTCAAGGTTGGGCATGTTTTCCTCATCAATGTCGGATGTAATAATATGTGTTGTTCCGAATGACGGCTTGAAGGTCTCGTAGTTAACGTCCTTTATTGCAGGAACCTCAAGGTCCTTTCTCATTGTAGTGGGAAGGGTCTTAAGATCGGAAACGATGTGAAGGTTTTCATCGGTCATACCTGCGTAATTGGTGAGAAGATCCTTCATTTTTGTCTGGAATTCACCGTAGCACTGAACACCTACTATAGACATTGTGATGCCTTTTTCGGCATTTTCCTTTGCACGGGCTTTATAGTCGTCGGGATTCTGGTCGGTAGGGTCACCGTCTGTTACGAGAATGATGTGTCTCTTTTCAACGCCTGTTTTTGCGCTGAGGATATCTCCTGCCTTTTCAAGAGCGGGAGCAAAGAGAGTGTTTCCGTTGGGGGAGATCATTTCGATAGCAGCTTCGATCTTTGCTCTGTTGGGGCAGGGAGTAAGTCCAACCTCTTCCTCGTAGTCTGTACCAAGTGACATGATTCCTACGAAGTCACGCTCTGTAAGAGCATCGAGGCAGGCAAGGGCGCCCTGCTTTGCAAAGTCAAATCGGCTTCCCGCGTATCCGTCCTGAGGTGTTCCCATATCGAGCATCGAACCTGAACGGTCGATAATGATAACAACTGCCGCAGGCGGTGTATAGTTGATGATTTCTACGGGCAGAAGCTGCTGATATGTTGTTCCGAACATATCATCTCTTGTGTATGCATTTGCCGTCCATTCCTCATCATCGGGGTTAAGATCTTCCTTGTTACCGCATATGGTGAAAAGACCGCCGCCGAAATCATAAACGTATGAGTGAAGCATCTCGTCAACTCCGAGAGGCATATCGCTGTACGAAACGTTGCAGAGGATTATCTGGTCGTAAGCTCTTATCTCGTTTACCGTAGAGGGCATATTGAGAGAGTCGTTTACGTTAACGACCGAGACCTTAAGCTCGGGGTTAAGCATTGAACGAAGAGACTGAGATTCATCGCTTATGCTCTCAATAATGAGTATTTTGTCATAAGCCTGAATGTTTATAAATGATGTGTACGTATTGTTGAGTGTAAGTGTATCATCGTCGCTTTCAAGCTCGATACGGAGATTGTGAAGTCCGGGAATAAGGAAGGTGTACGGAATTGTTACCGTCTGAGGTCCCTTTATAAGATCAACCTCAATAGCATCACCCGATGCTTCACCTGTAGATGCCTTGTCATAAGGTGTGATAGTCGCTTTTCCTGCATAAGAACTCATAAGAGTTGCTTTTACCTCGAATTTTTCACCGAGCTTTATTTTAGTGTTCGGTATTTCAAGAGAGACTATCTGTACTTCGTCACCGATTTCGGGGTTGGGGAATGATGCGGTATCAACCTTTATACCCTGAGCAGCAATTGCTTTTATCGTGTTAATAGCCTTTCCGTCTGTTTCAAGAGCATCGGAAAGAAGCACGATTCTTGCAGTTTCTTTCTTTTGGAAAAGAGAAGCGGCGTAGTTAAGTGCTGCTGCAATATCAGTGGCTGAATTGTCGGGGGAGGGGGACTGTAAGTACTGTGAGTACATATTATCGGTGTCATTTGAAAGCTCAACTGCATATACCTGATCGTAACCGAACTTGACAATACCGAGCTTGAACATCGAGTCGGCATTTTCAATTATCGATTGTACGAAGTCATCCTTTTCATCAGCGGTTTCAAGTCCGCTGTCGGTTGTATCTACGAGGAGTATAACTTCGTTTTCTTTGTTTGCCACATCATACTCGATGGTGATTCCCGCAAGAACAGATATTGCAAGTAACATAACCGTAATATGTAATATCATGGATGTTATACGGTTTCTTGTTTTTCTGTATCTTTTGTTCATACGGAAATACGGGAAAAGCGTAAAGAATGCCGCCGGTATCAACAAAAGCAGAAACCAAGGGTTTGAAAAGTTAATAGTGAAATTTGACATTTTGTATTTTTCCTAACTAAAATTGCTCGCGTGACTGAAGCCACCATTCAGCAAATAAAAGTGCTACAAGTGCGAGAGCAAAGTATAATAACAGATCAAGGTCTTCGCGTTTTTCTTCCTGAGCAAAGAACGGATTCTGGAGAGCGTCTGTTTCTGCAGAAATGTTACATTCGTCTGCAGGCATTTTCACGAAGAAGCACTCTTCAATTCTATTACCGGAAATAGGAGTCTGATAAACCTTATAGGTTCCGGGGACTTTAAGCTTGAGTGTAGAAGGGAACTCGGTAATTTCGGTAATAAGATTATCGTAACCGTCCATGACTTCAAGCAGCTCACTTCTCGAGTTGAGAGTTATCTCATCATTTACGTTATACGAGTGCTCCGTAAATGTCGAGGGTGAATAGTACTCAAAGATATTGTACATAAACAGCGGGAAATCGAGAAGAATCGAGAAGTTTGAATAGTGAAGGCTGAATGACATAACGACGATCTTCTGATCGGGAGTGTTTTTCGCCATAATTACGGGAACGTCCTGGACAGTCATAAGAGTAGCATACTCATCGGCTGTTCTGAGCTCGGTAAACTTTGTAACCGTAACGTTTTCCGCATTTATGTTGTTCATAAGGGGATGATCGGTTTCAACGCCTGTAAGCTTTACCTGCGACATATTTTGTGTCGTATACGACCTACCGAGTGTAATGCCTGCACGCGCAGGGATGGAGTGAGGATCTGCAAGAATTATCACTCCGTCAACGGGAAGGTCGTTGGGCACTCTGTCGTGCTCGTAAATATAGAAGTCAAAGCCTTCTTTGGCGGGTTCCTCATTAGGCTTAACTTCAATGAATTCTACTTCCCAATTCTTTCCGAGCGCATCTCTTAATACGAGAAGGGCGGCTGAAAAGAAGTTGTTGGGGTTGGAGCTCACGTACTGGATTCTGAGAGGGAGCTTGGCTCCTCCGTAAAGCTCAAAGCTGTTGTCGTATTTGAAGTTGTCGTTTTCTTCTATCTTTATGGAGGCAGTTTCATATGAGAATACGATTGCTTCCACGTTTATGCCATTCTCCTCGATAGAAAGACCGTTATCGCGGTTTTTCGCAAAAACGAGAGTGGTGGTTTGTCCTCCTATACATCTTGCGGTAGCCGAAAGCTGGAGATTATCCTTGTCCGAGTTAACGCCGTATATATCGAGGAATACGTTGATGTCGGCATCTACTCCGCCGTAAACTGCAACGTCGATCTCAAAGCGGTAATAGTTTTCGTCAACGATCGCTCTGACGTCAAGAATGGATGCATTCCATTCAGCGGGATTTTTTACGTCCTTGATAACTATCTTGCCGGGATCTATGTACTTGGTATCTGTGTAAAGTAAGACCTCCGAGTTCGGTTCAACGGAGGTTTTCTCCTCTGCTATCTTTACCGCGGCATCAATGTCAGCCTTAGTATAAATAAGAGGAGCAATTTTTCCGTCAACTCTGTTTGAGGGGTCAACAAGCTCGTCAAGTGCCTCGAACACAAGATTCTTGTTTTCGAAGGAAACGCTCGATGCCAGAACCTTAGGGGTGTCGCTTGCAAGTATCACGGTGATTGTGTCTTTTGATTCTTCACTAAAGGTTTCGTTTGCAAGTAAACGAATTGATTCTACAGCTCTTTCAAATCTTGTCTCACCGCCGAAGTCGGTAAACATCGAAAGAGAAGCATCGATAATAACGATCTTTTCGCTCTTTTTCTCTTCCTGCTCAGCAACGATTACAGGCTGTGCAAGCATAGCTGCAAGCGTTGTTATAGCAAGCACCTGGCAGATAAAGAGAAGTATGTTACGAAGCTTGCTTATAGGTATTTGCTTCTTTCTGAGCTTTAAGCTAAGCTTCCAGATAAATGTAGATGATATTATTTTGTTCTGGTAGTTGGGTTTGATTATGTAGATGATTATAAGAACAACAAGTCCTATCAAGCCCAAAAAACCAATAGGTGTTAACCAACTCATGCCATGATTCCTACTTTCAGTAATTCTTTGAACAGCACTTTTTCAATGGGTTGATCGCACCTTACGGTAAGGAATCCGACTCCGCGCGATGCGCAGAATGAGGTTAAGTCATCGTGATGCATATGTAAAGCTTCGTTATATGCTAACTGATGCGAACGATTGATCCTTATTTTCAGATTTCTGAGGTCATCAACTCCCGCAGATTCTGTATCTATAAGATTAACTCTTCCGCTGTATGAAGGGTCAACCTCGTCAAGAGTAAGAACCTGGATAAGAAGAACCTGTTTCTTTTTATAGCATAAATAGTCGACTGCCTTTTTCCAATCGCTTTCTGTGAAGAAGTCGGAAATGATAACGGTAAGACCGTCGTTGCTTCCGAGATTGGGACAACCTACAATAGCCTTGTTGAGATCGGACTCTCCGTCAAAAAGCTCTTCCATTTCTTCAATAGTGCTTATAGCATTGAAGAACGCCTTCTTTCCGACGATAGTTCCGAAAGAATCCTCAGCCTTCTCGCCCTTAATGAGCTTGAAGGAGACCTTATCCATATTGTGTACCGAAAGATATCCGAGGGCTGCTGCCACGCCGAGCGTGTAATTTGCCTTCTCCGGCATATCTTTACCCATAGATGCAGAGCAGTCGACAAAGATCTGCGTGTGCATCTGTCTTTCATCTGTAAACAGCTTCAGGAAGAACTTTTCAAAGCGACTGTAAAGATTCCAGTCTATTCTTCGTATATCGTCTCCGAGCATATATTCGCGGTAATCGGCAAACTCAACAGTCTGACCGTAGGTTTTAACCAAATGCTTACCTCCGAAGAATCCTGAAAGATCCGCCCTGAGCTCAAGTGCAAGAGCCTCCAAACGACTGAAAAAACTATCGTTTAAGTAAGATCCCTTCATTTATTTTCTCCTGGATAATCCGCGCTTCTTTTCTTTGGTGGTTTCAACTGCACTGCTCTCGAGAACGTCAGCGTTATCGGAGGTGTTGTCAGCCTTGCGAGCAGTTGATTTTCCTGCAAGCTCATCTATGATCATAGTAACTATTTCATCGGGTGATATGCGGTCTGCAATAGCCTCGAATGTAAGCTTCATTCTGTGACGGAGAACGGGATAAGCAAGCTCGTTTACATCGCTGTAGGAAACGTTGTATCTGCCGTTCATAAGAGCCTTAACCTTAGCAGCAGAGATAAGAGCCTGTCCTGCACGGGGAGATGCTCCGAGACGAACGTATCTCTTAGCTGTTTCGGTAGCGCACTCGCTGTCGGGGTGAGTAGCAGAGCAGAGCTTCATTGCATATCTCATTACGTCCTCTGCAACGGGAATAGCGTTTGCAACTGCACGCATTTCAAGAAGATCAGCACCGTTACAAGCGGCGTCAGCAACCTCGGCCATTGTCTTCTGTGTCATATTAACGATGTCCATAAGCTCGTCAAGAGAAGGGTTCTTAACGATGATCTTGAACATGAAACGGTCCATCTGAGCCTCGGGAAGAGGATATGTACCGTCCTGCTCAACGGGGTTCTGAGTTGCAAGTACGAAGAAGGGCTCTTCAAGCTTTCTTGAAACACCCATTACTGTAACTGTGTGCTCCTGCATCGCCTCAAGGAGAGCAGACTGTGTCTTAGGTGTAGCACGGTTGATTTCGTCTGCAAGAATGATGTTGGAGAAGATCGGACCGGGCTGGAACTGGAAGCTTGAGTTTCCGTTTTCGTCCTTAACGATGATGTTTGTACCTGTAACGTCTGCAGGCATAAGGTCGGGAGTGAACTGAATTCTTGAGAAGGGAAGATCAAATACACGTCCGAGTGAACGAACAAGACGGGTCTTACCAACGCCGGGAACACCCTCAAGAAGAACGTTACCGCCTGCGATCATTGCGATAACAGCGCCCTCGATAACTTCCTTCTGACCGATAACGTCACGTCCGATCTGTTCGAATATGTTTTTACACTGTGTGCTGAATTTCTGAATGTTCTGTTCTGTAACCATTTTATTTTACCTCTGTATTTTATAGTATGTTGATGTAAGCTTCAATGATGGCACGCTCTTCTTCAGAGAGCTTGTCAATGTTATCTTTTAAGTACTGCATTATGTCTTCCTTTGCCTTGGGAAGATGGAGCTTGTAATCGTTGTTTTCGGTACCGTCAATGATAAAGTTCTTATCTCTTGAGGTTTCGCCGCCGCCCGATTCGCCGGGATTGTCACCTTCTTCTCCGGACTGTCCGGGAGAACCGTTGTTTCCTTCCTCTTCTCCGGGTGCGTCTCCGTTTTCTCCTGATGGGCCGTCGTCTCCTTCATCCTCGCCATCTTCATCAAGAGGAACGAAAATTGCTGTCAGCACAAGAGGACAGTCGATTTTTTTATCGTTTCTTGTGGGCTTTCTGTAGCCGTCGTCCCATCCCTCAAAGGAGTAACCTTCGTCGGGAATAGCGATTACGGGAAGAGCATTTTCTCCAAGAAGAACAAGCTGCTCTGTTTCACCCTCAATTGTACCGCCATCCTCAGCAAAATAGGAAACGGGAATGTAATCGGGGCGATCGTTGACCTCTTTTATAATGTCAGATGCGCTGGGAAGAAGTCCCGCGGCACTGAGAATCGAAATGACACTGATACCGATTGAGAAAAAACCGGTAATCGAAAGGGCAACAAATAATTTGTTATTGAATTTGAAACGAATAGACTTTTTATCCACCTTGGAGAGAGCCTGCATAGCATCGTTTCGCTGAAGCGTTGCCATGACTGAATCATCGTTCTGATAATCGATCATGGTAATAATACGTTCGTGAAGACCAAGACTGTCGATTCGCCTTGCATTAGCCGTTACTGTCGGGTGGAATTTTGCAATATAGAATATTGCTCCCGCTACCAAAGTAACAAAGACAAGAGCGATGCAGAGTGAGAGTACAACAAGAGCGAGATTCTCGATTCCTGTTATCCAGAATACTGCACCCATGATGAAGATTACACCGAAGGCAACCAAAAGTCCGCAGAAGAGCGATTTCAAGAGGGCTTCGACTGTGAGCTTTTTGTAACGCATATCTAAATGCTTGTTTTCTTTCATTGCACCTATCCTTTCTGATATGGTAAGCTTTTGCTTTGCATTTTATTTAAACATATCGGGACACATACGAGTACAGTAGAATACGAGTACAGTAGATGACATTATATGTGTACTGATACGTGTGCATTCGAAATAATTACAGCGCTTCTTATAGCGCCAAAAAGGCATTTCACGGTCAATGACGCACATTTGGGCGTCATTGACGTATGAAATGCTTATTTTTTTGGAAATATCAAAAAAGTTTTTTTCCTTCCGGCAGAGAAGAGTCTGCCAATGTTTTATAAAAAAACATTATAAACGGGCTGCCGTATTTTGTTAACCGAATGGTCTTTAAGACCAAGACCCAAACAGCCCGAAGCAGACTGCCGACTTTTAAGCGGCAGTCTGCCTTATCAGGCATAAATTTGCCCTGGATATCAAAGAAATTTTGCTTAAAGGATTATACTTAGGCGGCTTTGTAGTTGATAGTCGCCGAGCATCCTTCAAAGAGACCGTTTTCAGTCTGTTCCGTGAGTTCCTCTTCGGTGTTGGAGAGGTTGATCGTCTGTTCAGCTGTCCATCCCTCGAACACTCTTGTTCCAGCATTCTCGGGTATTCCGGGAAGATCTATAGATGTGAGTGATGTACATCCCTTGAATGCATTGTTTCCGAGATACTTAAGTGTTACAGATGTTTCGGTTTCTGTATCTGAACCTTCATCCTCGGAATCATTACCACCAATTGTGGAGCCGCCGATAGTGGAGCCACCGATTGTAGAACCACCGATCGTAGAACCACCGTTGTTACCGCCGATTGTAGAACCGCCGATTGTAGAACCGCCGATAGTGGAGCCGCCAATTGTAGAACCGCCGATAGCGGAGCCGCTGCCTTCTTCGGAATCGTTGTTACC
>JAFQWB010000047.1 GCA_017407725.1 Clostridia bacterium
ATGAGCATCAATATAATAGGCTCGTGTGTCGAGGTGGTGGTTATGGAGAAGAAGGAATCGGAAAAGATAGATATCACGGGTGATCCGTCGTCAATAGTTGCCTCAAGATCGGGAAGAATAACCGAAATTGAGGTTTTTTCGGGCGATGCTCTCGTTTCTGTGGGCGATACCGTCTTTGAGGGGCAGACTCTTGTGTCGGGAATATATAATTACAGAGACGACAGATACGCACTTGTGAGATCGGTCGCAAGGATATATGCAGAGACGGTAAGGGATTTTTCGGTGAGAGTTGACTTTTCAGAGAGTGAAAAGAGGCTTAAGGAGAGTAAAACGATTGAAAAAAGTATAATTTTCTTCAGAAAAGAGATAAAAATTTTAAAAAATAGTGGAAAAAGCATATCGGTTTGTGATACAATAGAGAGAAGAGAAAGAATAATGCTTTTCGGAAGGATAGCCCTGCCAATATATATCAGAACTGTAAGTGAGCAGACTTATGAGGAGTGCGAGACCGTAAGAGATAAAAGCGAGTCGATCGCCCTTGCAAAAAAGAGAATGGGAGAGATACTTTCGGAATATGAGCTTCTTTCGTTTTGCGAGTCCTTTTCAGAGGATGAAAAGGGAATCGTTTACAAGGTCGTTGCAAGAGTTAACGAAGAGATCTCAAAGGAGATCGGAATGATAAAAAGAGATGGATAAGCGGAGGAACTAATGGCAGAAAGATCGATACTTACAGAATCGTCGGACGAGGCGGCTCTTATATACGGAGCGTACGATGCCAATATTACACTTATCGAGCAGAAGCTTGACGTAAAAATATATAACAGAAGCGGAGAGATAGTAATAAGCGGAGAGAGTGCGGGCACAGAAAGAGCATATAAGGTGCTTTGCTATCTCAAAAAGCTTGTTCAGCTTGGCGAAAACGTGACCGAGCAGAAAACAGAGTACGTTATCTCGATGATAACAGACGGTCAGGCAGAGGAGCTTGACGCTTTGACGGGCGACTGTATATGCATCACCGCAAAGGGAAAGCCGATAAAGGCAAAGACTGTGGGTCAGAAAAGATACGTTGAGACGATAAGAAAGAATACCATTGTTCTCGGCGTAGGTCCTGCAGGAACGGGTAAGACCTTCCTTGCGGTCGCAATGGCGGTTGCCGCACTCAGACGCAAGGAAATATCAAGAATAATACTCACAAGACCTGCTGTCGAGGCGGGAGAAAAGCTCGGATATCTTCCGGGCGACCTTCAGAATAAGATAGATCCCTATCTCCGTCCTCTTTACGATGCGCTTTATGAAACCATGGGACCCGAAGGCTATGCGAGAAACCTTGAAAAGGGAATAATCGAGGTCGCTCCTCTTGCTTATATGAGAGGAAGAACACTTGACGATTCGTTTATAATTCTCGATGAAGCGCAGAATACAACCCAGGAGCAGATGAAGATGTTCCTTACAAGACTCGGTGTGAACTCAAAGGCTGTCGTTACGGGCGACCTTACACAGACAGACCTGCCCTTCGGCAAGACCTCAGGACTTGCACAGGCTATAAAGATACTTGACGGAATCGAGGATATCGGAATACATCACTTCACGGGAAGAGACGTTGTAAGACACAGACTTGTTCAGAAGATAATCGAGGCTTATGAAAAGCAGGGCAAGGAAAATGCCGAAAGACCTGCAGAGAGAAGAATATACAGAAAACGGGAGCAGTAAAAAATGAAGCTTACGGTATATATTGAAAATTCACAGAGCGAGATACCCTTTACAAGGGCGAGCGAAAGACTTATAAAAAAGGCGGTAAAGACCTCTCTTAAATACGAGCACTTCAAAAGAGCATCCGAGGTATCGGTAACGCTTGTTGACGATGAAAAGATAAGAGAGATGAATCTTCAGCACAGAGGAATAGACAGACCCACAGACGTACTCTCCTTTCCCATCTTTGACGATGAGTTTGAGGATGAAGCTGCCGTGCTCGGAGATATCGTGATCTCGCTTGAAAGAGCGGTATATCAGGCAAAGGAATACGGACATTCATATGAAAGAGAGCTTGCCTTTTTAACGGTACACTCAATGCTCCACCTTCTCGGATACGATCACGAGGAGGGCAAGGCAGAGGAAAGCGAAATGTTCGAAAAACAGGAAGAAATACTTAAGAAAATGCATCTTGCAAGAAAGGCATAATAATGAAAACAGGATTTATAGCAATAGTAGGAAGACCTAACGTGGGAAAATCAACGCTTCTCAACGCAATGCTCGGAGAGAAGGTATCTATAGTATCGAAAAAGCCACAGACCACAAGAAACAGAATTACGGGAATACTCACAAAGGGCGACAGCCAGTTCGTTTTCCTTGATACTCCCGGTATGCACAAGCCGAGAACAAGACTCGGAAACTATATGGTCAAGGCGGTAAGAAGCACAATTGCAGACGTTGATGCGGCAATTCTTGTTGCGGATGCGGGATATCTTCCGGGCGACACCGAAAAGGGACTTATAGAGACACTTTCAAAGTCATCTCTTCCCATAATTCTCGTTCTCAACAAGACCGACCTTACAGACGGAAAGCAGATAGGCGATACCATCCTTGCATATTCGGCACTTGCGGACTTTGCATCGGTAATTCCGATCTCCGCAATGAAGGAAAAAGGTGTCAATATAGTTATAGACGAGTGCGAAAAGCTTCTTTGCGACGGCGAGTTCATCTTTGATGAGGACGAGCTTACAGATCAGCCCGAAAGACAGATAGCCGCCGAGATCATAAGAGAAAAGATCTTAAGACTTTGCGATGATGAAATACCTCACGGATGCGCGGTTGTTATCGAGGAGTTTGCAGAGGGACGCGATCTTGTAAAGATAAGAGCTGAGATCTTCTGTGAGCGAGCATCTCACAAGGGGATAATAATCGGCAAGAACGGTGAAACACTCAAAAAGATAGGAACATACGCAAGAGAGGATCTTGAAGCATTCCTCGGCGTTAAGGTTTACATCAATCTTTGGGTAAAGGTAAAGGAAAACTGGAGAGATACACCCGGACTTATAAATGAGTTCGGATATAAGAACGAGGATTTTAACTGAGAAAGGAGCTCTTGAATGGAGCGGGACGTTGCCCTTAAAGGACTTGTTTTACGTGAAGAAAATATAGGAGAGGGAGATAAGATAATAACCCTACTCACAGGCGAAAAGGGCAGAATAACCGTTTCGTGCAAGGGAGCAAGAAGCCTTAAGAGCAAAAGATTCTATGCGGTTCAGCTCTTCACCTTCAGCGATCTTGTTATAGGCGAAAGCAAGGGAAGATATTTCCTTAAGGAGGCAGAGGTGATAGAATCCTTTGTCGGTATAAGAGAAAGCCTTGAGGCGATATCTCTTGCGGCATATATCGCAGAGGTCGCATCTGCGGTAACTGTCGAAGAGCAGAATGAGAGCGCGATTCTGAGTCTTGTTCTCAATTCCTTCTATATGCTCTCGAAAAAGGGAGCCGAAATTTCGCTCGTGAAATCTGTTTTTGAAACGAGAATTGCCGCAGAGCTCGGTTTTGAGCCTATTCTTGACTCATGCTCTGTGTGCGGAAAGGATAAGGGCGAGTTCTATCTTGACCTTACGGGAGGAGTTCTTATGTGCTCCGAGTGCGTTTTTGGAGGCAATACGGGTGAATGTGGAGGCGCAGAGGGAAGGCTCGTATATCTTGACAGTGCCCTTCTTGAACTTTTCGGCTATATAATGAGATGTCCGCCCAAAAAGATATTTTCCTTTAAGTCGGATAAGGTAACTCTTGATGCTCTTGCAGAGCTTTCCGAGAGCTATCTTCTTGCACACGTTGAGAGAGGCTTTTCAACCCTCGATTTCTTGAAAAAACTGATATACTGATATAGATAAACCGAATAAACAGGTAAAAACAAAATGAGAGACGAACTTAAATCACTCTATACGCTTGAGTTTGACAAGATCCTTGAAATGCTTGCCGATCTTGCACAGACCGAAGGAGCGAGAGAGATAATTCTTTCGGCAGTGCCCGAAAAATATGAAAACAACGTAAAAATACTTCAGAAGCAGACCTCGGATGCAAAGAAAATGACCGCATCAAACGGTCAGCCGAGCTTCGGTAAGATAGATAATCTGCCCGATATTACCGAAAGAGCAGACAAGGGAGCGGCGCTCACACCCGCAGAGCTTCTCTCTGTGTCGGCGCTTCTTTCAACCGTATCTAAAATGATATCGTATGCAGGCACAAGACCCGAGGGTGCGGGAAGCCTTGCCGAAATATTCGGAAGACTTATTCCCAACAATGCGCTTGATCACGATATAAGAAGATCGATCGTGTCAGAGGATATGATATCCGACGATGCATCGCCGAAGCTTGCCGATATAAGAAGATCGATAAAGCAGGCGGGAAACAAGGTAAGAGAGCTTCTTCAGCACTATATAACAAGCGAGGCTTATTCAAAATGTCTTCAGGATAACATAGTTACAATGCGTAACGGAAGATACGTTATCCCCGTAAAGATAGAGCACAAGAGTGCCATCAAGGGTCTTGTTCACGATACCTCCTCGTCGGGTGCGACCGTGTTTATCGAGCCCCTTTCGGTGGTTGAGCAGAACAACGCTCTGAGGGAGCTTGAAATTGCCGAGGCAAAAGAGATAGAGAGAATACTTTACACTCTTTCGGCATCGGTTTCAAACTTCTCGGAGCAGTTAAGACTCGACTATTACAATATAACCCAGCTCGCCGTAATATTTGCAAAGGCAGAGCTTTCCTGGAGGATGAATGCTACAGAGCCGAGCGTTTCCAAAAACGGGCCGATAGTCCTTACGGGCGCAAGACAT
>JAFQWB010000048.1 GCA_017407725.1 Clostridia bacterium
CTCAGGATATTCACCTATAACAACCTCGTCGTTATAGTTTGCCTCAAGCATCTTATCAATAGTTGCCTTATATTCCGATTCTTTAATTACGTTGAGCTCGATATGTACTGTATACTGGCCCTCGGTAATTCTGTTGATTGCCTTTTCAACAAGCTCAACTGCCTCGTCTGTGGCATCACCCATTGTTGTAAGCGTAATGGTAATCGGCTTCCTAACTAAGTCCGTGGTCACGTTTCCTGCATCTCCGCACGAAGTTAAAAGCATAACGAAGGTGATGAGCATGGCACAGATAAGAAGACCTGATATTCTTTTTCTCATTACAAGAATCCTCCTTGAATTTCTACGGCATCGCCTATCATCGTCCGATGACAGCACTACCGCATAATAACATTGTTATTTTACACGAAAAATTATAAACTGTCAAGTGTATTTATAATATTTTTATTAATTTCGGCATTATCACGAAAAAGATCTTATCATCAGTCGTTAAGATAATCTCTGAGCTTCTTTGAACGGCTGGGGTGACGGAGCTTTCTGAGTGCCTTGGCCTCAATCTGTCTTATACGCTCTCTTGTTATGTTGAAGACCTTACCTACGTCCTCAAGAGTTCTCATCTTGCTGTCCTCAAGACCGAATCTTAACATAAGAACCTGTCTTTCTCTGTCCGTAAGAGTATCAAGCACCTGTAAGAGCTGCTCGTGAAGCATGGACTGCGATACTGCCTCTGATGGTGAGAGCGTTTCGTTATCGGGAATGAAGTCTCCGAGATGTGAATCCTCCTCCTCACCGATAGGCATTTCGAAGGATACGGGATCGAGAGCGATCTTGAGATACTCTCTTACCTTATCGGAGGAAATTCCCATTTCCTCTGCGATCTCGTCAACGCTCGGCTCGTGTCCTCTTTCCTGGAGAAGCTTTCTTGAAACTCTCGATACCTTATGGATGGTTTCAACCATATGAACGGGAATTCTGATGGTTCTTGCCTGATCCGCGATAGCTCTTGTTATAGCCTGACGGATCCACCAGGTTGCGTAGGTTGAGAACTTATATCTCTTTCTGTAGTCAAACTTTTCAACCGCCTTGAGAAGTCCGAGGTTACCCTCCTGGATAAGATCAAGGAAGGAAAGTCCCTTACCCGAATGTCTCTTTGCAATACTTACAACAAGTCTTAAGTTCGCTTCAACAAGCTGATTCTTTGCTCTATGTCCTGCAGAGATCCTCTTTTTCATTTCAGCAATCACGCTTGCGCCGTCATAGCTTCCGAGCGGTATCGTGCATACTACGTTCTCATAGGAGATCACGGGCGGAACGTAGTCCTTCTTAAGGCTGTTTCTGAGCATCTTCTCTTCCCATTCGTCTTCTGCATCGGGGATATCGAATTCCGCGTCAAGATCCTCATCATCAAGGTCACCGTCAATATCAGAGCTTGCCTGCTTCTTCTGCTGTCTTGTTTCCTCAAAGCATCCGCCGAGCCAGATATGCTCAACGGTTGAGATAACAGATGCATAGTCGATCTTGATTATACGTCCGTAGTTAATGGAGCTGTAATCCTTTTCAGGAAGGATCGGAACGTCCGATTCCTCAAGGATAGTCTTCATTTTTGCGCACGAATCAAGCATCCAGGAGCCGATCTCATAGAAGAGCTCCTCACTGTACTCGTAAACCTGTCTTGCACCCGGTCTGCTGTCGAAAAGAAGCTCGAACGCCTCTGTCACCATTACGGGTGTGATCATATCGTCGGAAACGGTAAGTGAGATCTTTTTCTTCTTATCCTTGAATCCCTCTTCCTCGGGGTTTCTCTTGTATCCTATAAGATGAAGGGCAAGATCCTTTGCTCCCTCATAATATTCGGGTGACCAGGCTTCAAGTCTCTTTACAAGATCTCTGATTATTATAACGAGAGGCGCCCTTACGCCAACAAACATTTCTCTTGAAATAGCCATTTCCTTCTCGGGCGCAAGAAGGGGGACCTTTCCTATTTCCTTAAGGTACATACGTACGGGGTCGTCAATGGTAACTCCTCCCTGAGAAAGGAGCTCCTCCATATCCTCTACCGACTCATACTGTACTACCTCATTTTCAGATCCGTCAGCATCAGCGCCGAAAACATTATCCGATGCCTTATCGGGATCGAGATATCCGTCAGAGACGTCTGCCGCAAAATCATCGTCGGATATGCTGTCAAGCATATCGTCATCGGAAAGCGAGGGTGCCTTACCAAGCTCAATTATGTCATCAACAGACATATGCTTTCCTTCGAAATCTCCTATATCTCCCTTGATTGCCATTATATTTTATCCTCCGTTTTTTTCTTTTTTGCCTTTATTATATCTTCTATGCTTGCTTCCTTTTTCGCAGTTGCTCTTTCAAGCGCATCAAAGCACTCAAGCATTATTTCATACGTGTTGTTTGAAAGAGAGCTTCTCTTCATCTTAAGCGATGACAGTCTTTCTATCTCCTCAAGCTCAAGAAACTCTCCGAGTCTTGCCTCGCTGAACTCCCCGTCAAGCGACTCTATTGCTCTTATCACTCTTTTGGAAAATTCGGTAAAGAAGCGATCCTCTGTAAACGGTCTTCCCGATTTCTTTGCCTCGGCATAATATTCGGGATGAATCATCAGTATTCCGAGTATCTGATCCTCGGCGGCGCCTGCGGCAGGATTTTTCACGTAGTCTCTGTTGACTCTGTCGCCTATTCCCTGCGCACTGCTCATGATCTTTTTGGTTTCATCGGTCTTTTGCTTTTTCGCCCGACTTCTGATACTTCTTTCAATATCCGCCTTCATTGATTCGGGCGTTACAGAAAGCTTCTCTGCCGCTCTGTGGATATAGACGTCTCTTTCGGCAGACGACTGAACCGCAGAGATTATCTTTTCGGTGTCCCGTATTGCAGCCACTCTTCCGTCGTCCGTATTTATATCGTACTTTGAGATAACTGTATCGAATTTGTAGTCAAACTCGCTTCGTGCGCCTCTTAGCAGCGCCCTGAAGTTGTCTGCTCCGAATTTCTTTATATATTCGTCGGGGTCCTTTGCCCCGCTCATTTTTATTATTCTTGCTTCAAGTCCGACCTCACCAAGCAGCTCAAAGGCTCTGTTTGCCGCTCTTTGTCCCGCCTCGTCGCTGTCGTATGAAATAAGCACCGATTTTGTGTACTTTTTCATAAGCCTTGCGTGATCTGCCGTCATAGCGGTTCCGAGCGTTGCGACCGCATTTTCAAAGCCTGCCGCATGCAGGGCGATGACGTCCATATATCCCTCGCAAAGTATCAGGCTTTCACTGCAAGCCTTCTTTGCAAAGTTGAGAGCAAAAAGATTCTTACTCTTTTTGAATGCGGGCGTATCCGAGGTGTTAAGGTACTTCGGCTTTGAATCGTCAAGCACTCTTCCTCCGAATGCAATAACGTTTCCCGCAGTATCTATGATAGGAAAAATCACTCTGTTTCTGAAATAGTCAAAGGGTCTTCCCGCGCTCTTTTCGTTTTTGCTTATTCCGCAAAGAAACGCCTTCGACATTTCGTAGTCCTTATATCCGAGCTTTGACAGATGGCTTGTCAGAGCTGTCCACGACTCGGGAGCATATCCGAGTCCGAAGTGCTTTACGGTAGCCCTTGAGAGTCCTCTTTTAGCGAAATATTCTCTTCCGTTTTTACCGTTTTCCTCTTTGATCAGGGTGTCGTGGAAGAACTTCGCCGCCTCTTTATTCATTTCGAGAATTCGGCTTCTTTCGGCAGCCGAGCTTTTATCTCTGTCATCCTCGGGAATTTCTATTCCCGCTCTTTTTGCAAGAAGCTCAAGTGCCTCTCTGTAGTCAAGCGACTCTACTCTTCTTATAAAATTTATTACGTCTCCGCCTGCTCCGCATCCGAAGCAGTGGCAGTTTCCGTTTGCGGGAAATACGGTAAAGGAGGGAGTCTTTTCGCTGTGAAAGGGGCAAAGACCAACGTAATTTGAACCTGCTCTTTTAAGATTCACGTATCCCGAAACAACATCCTCGATATTGTTTCTGTAAATTATCTCATCGATTATCTCCTGACTTATATACGCCACGGTCCTCCTCCTTTCTTTTGATCATCCTGTTTTTTTATCCGTTATTTTTGCTCCACGTTTCGGGAACAAATATCTTTTTATACACGCTTATCGCGTATCTGTCGGTCATACTTGCGATAAAATCGCAAACCGCTCTCTCAACGCCTTCGGCGTTTGCTATCATTACGTAGTCTGCAGGCATCTCTTCGGGATGCTCACAGAAATGGTGGTAAAGCGCCTCTGTAAGTCTTTCAGCCTTACCCTCCTCAGCCTTTGCCTCCGAATTGGTATATACGTTTCCGAAAAGGAAGGCTCTGAGCTCCATCGTAGCCTCGTATATCTCGGGATCCATTGTTATCTCCGGCTTTCCCGCACTTGACGAAACTATAGCTCTTACCATTGTATTTATACGTGTACTCGACGTATCACCGAGAGTTTTTCTGAGCTCTGTCGGTATATCCTCAAGCGATATTATACCGCCCCTTACCGCATCGTCGATATCGTGATTTATATATGCAATTCTATCGGCGTATTTTACAATCGTTCCCTCAAGAGTAAGCGCGTTTGAATTTCCCGAATGATTGAGTATTCCGTCAAGAACCTCGTAGGTAAGATTGAGGTTTTCAAGCTTATCAGCCACTCTGAGTGACTGCTTACAATGCGAAAAATCGGGGTCGTAGCATTTTATAAGCACTCTTTCACCCGCATGCCCGAAGGGAGTATGCCCAAGGTCGTGCCCGAGTGCAACCGCCTCGCAAAGATCCTCATTAAGAAGAAGAGCTCTTGCAATTGCTCTTGAAACCTGACACACCTCAAGTGTGTGCGTGAGTCTTGTTCTGTAGTGATCGTGCTCAGGCGAAAGAAAGACCTGTGTCTTATGCATAAGTCTTCTGAAGCTCTTGCAATGAATTATTCTGTCTCTGTCTCTTTGGAAATCGGTTCTCATATCATCTCTTGAAGCAAGAGGATGCTGTCTTCCTCTTGTTTCGCTTGAAAGACACGCATAGGGCGACAGATATGACCTTTCTCTTTCTTCAAAGCTTTCTCTGATTCCCACGGTTATTCCCACCTCACAAACAAAGACAAATAATGAAAATACTATAATATAATATACGCCGAATTTTATCAAAAACCCTTTTTTTCGTTTAACCAAAAAAAATATTTTTTTACATATTATGATAAAAAAACAGCCGACCGACTAAAATCGGTCGGCAATATTTTCTTTTATCTTACGGAATTTCAAGAAGCTCTCCCGCTCGCAGAGTCTCGCCCACTCTTTTTCCGAGGACCCTTCCCGACGATGCCGAAAAGAAGCTGTCTATAAGCTCTGCCTCTCTTTCGAGCCTTACCGATGCTCTGACCGTTACCTTATCGGAAAATTCAGCCTCCTCTTCAATCGCCTCGCACTTTTTAAGAAGTCCGTCAACCCTTTGATAGAAGGAGTAGTCAACCGAAAACTCAACTATCGAAAATGGCATGAATCTTGCGACTCCCGCATCCTTCACCGCTTCCTTTGCGGCTGAAGTGTAGGCTCTCACAAGCCCTCCCGTTCCGAGCAGTATGCCGCCGAAATATCTTGTGACAACAATTACCGCATCGGTAAATCCTATTCTTTTTATAACGTCAAGAATGGGCAGTCCCGCAGTTCCCTGCGGCTCTCTGTCATCAGAATATCTTGCCGTGTTTCCTTCTTTAAGCACGTACGCGTAGACGTTATGCCTTGCATCTGCATGCTTTTTTCTGATCGAATTTACGAATTCGACAGCTTCCTCTTCACTTGTTACGTGCTTTGCATATCCGAGAAATTCGCTCTTTCTGTCAACGAAAAGCGAGCTTCCGTCCGAAAGAAGTGTGGTATAAAAATCTTTTTCGTTCTGACTCAAGGCAGTTTCCTCCGTCGCTACCGACCTATCCGCAGATCGGCTTATTCTGCGATGTATTTCTTATATCTTCCGTAATTCTCGGCATCAAGAAGTGCGCTTACCTCTGCGCCCTCCTCTGTATATTCTATACTTTCAATAAGAGAGAGCGCGTAAAGTCTGCTGAGTGCCGCCTGCTCGCTCATCGGGAAAACAAGCTTACAAAGTCTCTTTCCGCCGAGCGCAAGTGTCTCAAGCTCATCTGTGAGTCTGTCGATTCCCTCGCCCGTTTTAGCCGAAATGAAAACACAGTTCTTTTTGATGGCTATCTTTCTTACCTCGTCATACATCGACTCAACCATATCGCATTTGTTGAAAACGTAAACGATAGGCTTATCTGCCGCATCAAGCTCAGCAAGAAGATTTTCGGTGACGTCAAGCTGTGATACACATTCGGGGTCGCTTGCATCTATTATTATGAGAAGTGCATCCGAATACTTAGCCTCGTCAAGCGTCGATCTGAACGCCTTGATAAGGTGGTGGGGCAGGTTTCTTATAAATCCTACAGTATCGGTAAGAAGCATTTCCCTTTTGCTCGGAAGAACAAACTTTCTTGTTGTGGGGTCAAGAGTTGCAAAAAGCTTATCCTCGGCAAGTATGCCCGCACCCGTAAGCTTATTGAGAAGAGTGGATTTTCCTGCATTCGTATATCCCACTATCGCAACCTTTACGGTGCCCGAATTTTCTCTTCTCGTTCTCTGGAGCGCTCTGCTCTTTTCTATATCTCTTATATTCTCTTCGAGAGCCTCTATACGTCTTTTAACGTGTCTTTTATCCTTTTCAAGCTTTGTCTCACCCGGTCCTCTTGTGCCGATACCGCCTCCGAGTCTTGACATTGAGCTTCCCTTTCCGTAAAGACGCGGAACGGTATACTTAAGCTGTGCAAGCTCTACCTGAAGCTTTCCTTCTCCGCTTCTTGCGTGAAGAGCGAATATATCGAGAATAAGCATACTTCTGTCTATAACGTGAGTGTTCTCGAGAGAATCCTCTATATTTCTTATCTGCATCGGAGAAAGCTCTCCGTCAAAAACAACAAGCTCTATCTTGTTTGAATCGCAAAGCTCACAAAGCTCTTCAAGCTTTCCTTTTCCTATATACGTAGCATTATCGGGGTTATCTCTTGCCTGAGTCATTCTGGCAAAAACCTCTCCCCCTGCAGTCTCAAGCAGTCTTTCAAGCTCGTCAAAGGAGACACCCGCATCTCTTTCGTCCATACCCGGAAGTATGACCGAAACTATGACAGCCCTCGGCTTTTCTTCGCTTTCAAATATTGAAGTATTCATAAGCTCTCCTTTCAAGTGAAAACAAAACAGCGGATGCACAGAATGCATCCGCCTTACTTTTGCATAATTTCGCCCAATACGGCTTATTACTGATTGTTAGCCTGTAAACGCTTCTTGAACTTGTCAAGACGTCCGCCGGCATCAACAAACTTCTGCTTACCTGTAAAGAAGGGATGGCACTTTGAGCAAATTTCAACGCGCATGTCACCCTTTGTGGAACGAGTCTTTACAACTTCGCCGCATACGCATTCAATAGTAACTTCTTTATACTCGGGATGGATGTTCTCCTTCATTGTTTACACCTCTATTCTTAAATCTCATTTTAATTCAATTCTGTATCCGCATTCGTGTCGAATTAATTCACAGTGCTTTACATTGTACCACACTTTCGAGAATATTTCAATACCTTTTTTACTCTTTTTTAAAATTTTTTTTCGTTTTTTTCAGAAATTCTCTTTTTTATCTTGATTATCTTGCCGTTTATGAGTACAATAATACGTGAAATCTAATTAACGGAAGGCAATATGACGTCACACAAGCTTATAACAAGAAAGATACTTTTAAGCGACATAAAATACTTTGACAAAAACGAGAGATCCTCTCATCTTTCATTCAGCACGGTCTTTTTATGGGGCAGCGTATACGGATATAACTGCACCGAAATAAACTCCGCACTTTTCGTGTACTACAGATACGGCGGAAAATACTATTCTTTTCCCCCGTTTGGAAAGTACGGACGCGAAGAAACAGAGCTGTTCAGAGAGCATCTCGGCGAGGACTTTTCTTTCTCGCCTGTTCCCGAGGGAGCCGTATATGATGCTCTTTCAAAATTCTGCACGAGCTTTACCGAAATGCGCGACAACTTTGACTATATTTACAAAACCGAGGATCTTATAAGTCTTCCCGGCTCTCGCTATCACTCCAAGAGAAATCATATAGCAAAGTTTTTATCTCTTTACGGAAATGATTTTGAATACGTTAAGATAACCGAAGAAAATCTTGACATTCTTAAATCTGCCGCAGACAGACTTTACTTGCTCGATCCATCTCTTGACAAGGAAAAGAAGGCAATCGACCTTGCAATAGAGCACTTCTCTTTCCTTTCTCTTCGCGCAGGGGTAATAGTCTGCAAGGATATCCCCATTGCTTACACGATAGGTGAAAAGATAGGCGACGAGGCTCTTATTCATTTTGAAAAGGGCGACAGAGCCTTTGATGGTGTATATCCCTTCAGCTGCAGAGAATTTGTAAAAAGAGAATTTTCAGATACCCTGATTGTCAACAGAGAAGAAGATATGGGCATAGAGGGGCTTCGCAAATCAAAGCTCTCCTATCATCCCGATCACTTTATCAAAGCCTTTATAGCATATCCCGAATAAAAAAAGAAACCGTATGCAAGATGCATACGGTCTTCTTTTTTTCCATAGTAGAAATCAGATGAGTTCCTTAACCTTAGCGTACTTACCAACTCTGTCGCGGAGATAGTAAAGCTTAGCACGGCGAACCTTACCCTTTCTTGTTGTCTCTACCTTAACTACGTGAGGAGAGTGAATGGGGAAAGTCTTTTCAACGCCAACACCGTAAGAAACACGTCTTACTGTGAAAGTCTCGGAAATGCCCGATCCTCTCTTAGCGATAACAGTTCCTTCGAAAAGCTGAATTCTTTCTCTTGTGCCTTCCTTGATAAGATTGTGAACTCTTACGTTGTCTCCAACCTTAACAGAAGGAACCTCTTCTTTAAGCTGCTCCTGTGTAAAAGCCTTAAGTAAATCCATGGTGGCTTCCTCCTTAAATATTCCGGGCATTCGTACCGAGCCTGCAGAGGACTGCCCTATCATTATTGGCAGTATCTGCTTTTTTGGTTGCCCAAATGTAGCTCTACTGCACAGCGAGATATATTTTATCATAACTTTTCAGAAAAATCAATACTTTTTTGAAAAAATGTAAAAATATTTTTATAAAAGTTTCCATCCTTATTTATAATAAAAAAACTTTACAAACGGCGATTAATATGGTATAATATTTAATTATAGCAAACACACATAGCAAAAGACGGAGTTTATCTTATGAAATATCTTGTTGTTTTATGTGACGGAATGGCTGACAGACCTCTTGACTCACTTTCGGGAATGACCCCTATGGAGTATGCAGAAAAG
>JAFQWB010000049.1 GCA_017407725.1 Clostridia bacterium
GCAAGGAAGAAATCGTGTCTTTTTTATCTTCAAATAAAAACGAAGCTGAAAAGGCGGATTATGTAAAGAGTGCATACCCACCCTTACTGTTTGCTGAGTTTTACAAGCAGGGAACGGAAGAACATCTCGGCTACAGAGCCGATGACGATGGTCTGCTTCTTTATCTCGGTAATTTCCCGTCGAGAACTGCTGAAATGCGAATGGATTGGGCATTTGTCACACAGCTTATTGAGGCACTCATCTCCGACGAAAATTATCTTGACAAGCCGAAAGTCAAAGAAGATCAGCAGTTATCTCTTTTTGATACATCCGTTCCGGATGAGGCGACCGAGATAGAAGTTGATTCTCTCAAGATAGATAACTCGTTAAGACAAATGCTTGTTCCGCAAGAAGTCATTGATGACTTGTTAAGGCTCGGCGGATGTACACGATGCAGTAATCAGCGCATTTATGAGTATTATCGCAGAGCGAAAGGCAGCGAAGAAACAATTCCGTATCTGCGCCGAGAGTACCAAAGTGATAACGTCGGTATCACCGTTAACGGTAAGAACTATTCTGCAAAATGGGATGGCGACGGTATTCGCATTTCGACAGGTGACAGAGTATCTGAATACAGTTCTGTTCTGATACCTTGGGACGTTGTAGATAAGAGAGTCAGAGAACTGATGAATCTCGGGCAATATCTGTCTAAAGACGAAGCCGAAAAAGCCAAAGATGTGTGGAGAAATCTTATCTCGGATAAGGTTCGCACCTTGCTTGGCGATGTGTTTGGCGAGATTCCCGACGATCAAAAGTTTTGGCTCAAAAAGTCATTGATGTATTACGAGGCGAGAGAGTTATTTGCCAAGAATATGGATGATCTGGAAATAGGTGCTTACCAGGTAAAAGAACTGAAAGCGCGACTCCCTTTGCTTAAGGAATATCCGCCGCGTTACCGTTTTTGGGAAACACCTGAACAGTATATTACCTTTTTGGAAATGCACCTGAGAGAGCCGATCGATTTTCCCGAAGCAGACCCATATATACTGCCACCAAAACAGTTTACAACACAAGACAAATTCGACAGTGCTTTGATTGACAGAGGAACGGACACCAAGCTTAAGTTTTACTCTTTCTTTTTAAGGGAAAAAGACAAAACAAAGAGAGCAAAATTTCTCCAGAATCATTTCGGGATTGGAGGTTCGAGTGGTGGTAGATTCAATGATGACCATAACTCCAAAGGTTGGGTGATCTACGGAGGGCTTCAAAAAAGTTCTACTGGTATGCACTTAAAATGGTCACAGGTAGCACAGCGTGTAGATGAGCTTATCCGCAAAGGTGTATATTTGTCTGACAAGGACAAATCCGAAATGGATAACTATGAGCGTGAGGATGTTGCTTGGAAAATCAAGAATTTCTATAATGACAAGATGCTTGATGTGCGTTATCCATATGATGTGAACACCACAACGGATTTTTGGGTAGCAGTCAAGGATATTGCGAAGCAGATCACAAGTAAAGAACGATTGCTTGAGATCATCGATATGATGCAAGAGGCTTTTGAAACTGTGAGCCCAGGAACGGAAAACTACGATAGAGACAAGAATTTGCTTAATATCGTCAAGTCTTATTCCGAAGGTAAATACAATCTATTTCCGGGCTCTCCTTACCGAAAGAAACCACCGTTTGCGCCCGAAAAGCAAGCGGTGATAGAGGAACCCGCCAAAGAGGTAAGTGAGCCTATAGCTGAGGAAATGCCGGAAACAGAGTACAACCTTCAGCTTGGTGTGAGTGTTCACATCGGTAAAGATGAGTACGATATTCTATCCATATCTTCCGGAAAGGTAGAACTTTTCGATGGCTCGATCTTTCCTCTTGAGATAGATTTTGAGACCTTTATGAAAAAAGTCCGCGAAAATCCTCTCAATGATGATCTGTTAAAAGAACCTAAGCCGCCAAGGGTTGAATATAAGCCGGAGATACCAAAGAAATCACCGCCAAAGAATGTTCGGAAAAGTAAGCAGAGCACGCCTACAGTTGATTCAATTGTAGAAATGATCGAAAATGAATACAAAGCGTGGAATCACTACAACACAGAGGGTGGCTCTGATCCTTTCTGGGAAGATGGCGTTAATATGAATTTGATCAGAAACCATATTATTTCTTACCGTCAACAGATCATTGAAATGACCGGTGGAGAGAATCTTCCGGAAATTATGGAACGTGAGATTCCTCCCGAGGTTCCGCAGAATTATGTTGCAAGAGCTGATGAAATCCGTGAAGCTGCAAGGAAAAGTCTTGAGATATACCAATCCAATGAGACTTACCAATGGTGTCTTGAACAGGCAAAACGAATTCCCGAAAAGCTGTTAAAGAAGAGCACTATCCCGAATGTCTTAGGATATGTGTCGGGTCTTGAGTCGTATATCGAAGACGATAGCCTCGTGGATATGAGACGTCACAGAGATCCAAACAGATATATTGATAGCTTTGACTCTTGCAAACGAGAGATTGAAAAGCTCTTACCTCAAATTGAGAGTGATCAAATGATCGAGGATATCTTTGAGTCTTTGATGAACGGGGAAGATGATCCCGAAGAAGAGAGCATTACAAGCGGAGCCGAGAGAATATCTATCCCGATGAGTACAGATATTTGGGAGAGATACACGCAAACCAAGGCTCAATTTCCCGACAGTCTGGCTCTTATACGAGTAGGAGACTTCTACGAAACATTCGATCAGGATGCAGTTGAAGCTTCCGATGCCCTTGAACTTACACTTACGGGAAGATCAGTGCCGGAAAGACCAACAAGAATTCCTATGTGCGGTCTTCCTTATCACGCGCTCGACAAGTACCTTAAAATTCTTCTTGATAAAGGCTACAAGGTAGTTATTGCCGAAACAGACGATGATCTTACTCCCAAAAAACAAGAACCTAAAAGCGAAAACAAAGCTGATGAGATATCGGAGGAGCTGAAAGCCACAGATACTTCCGGCAACAGTTTTCCGGAATTCGTTGAAGCTCCCAAACCGAAAGTGACGCTTCCCGTATATAACTCACATCCGGATATCCCCGATAGTGAGAAGCATAATTACCGTATTACCGATAACGCGATAGGAACCGGCGGTGCGAAAGAGAAGTTCAAAAAGAACATAGAAGCTATAAAGCTTCTGCACACTCTTGAGCTTGAAGAACGCTTGGCAACTCCGCAGGAGCAGGAAGTTCTTGCTCAGTATTCGGGTTGGGGAGGACTTGCAGATGCTTTTGATGAGACAAAGGATAACTGGCAAGCGGAGTTCAAAGAGCTTTCCGACGAGCTATCCGAGGAAGAATACAAAGCCGCCAAGGAATCGACCTTGACGGCATTTTATACACCTCCGGTTATTATTAAGGCGATGTATAAGGCTCTTGAGAATATGGGATTCAAGCGAGGAAACGTTCTTGAACCCTCTTGTGGTGTCGGAAATTTTATGGGTCTTATTCCCGAGGGAATGGATGCCAAGGTTTACGGTGTAGAGCTTGACAGTATTTCGGGACGAATTGCTCGTCAGCTTTATCAGAAGAACGGTATTACGATCGACGGATATGAGAATACACTTTTCCCCGACAGTTTCTTTGACGTTGCAATAGGTAACATACCTTTCGAGCAATTCAAGGTTCTCGATAAAAAATACGACAAGTATAATTTCCTAATCCACGACTATTTCTTTGCCAAAACAATAGATAAAGTTCGACCCGGTGGTGTCATTGCTTTCGTTACAAGCAGCGGAACTCTCGACAAAGAGAATCCGAGTGTGCGTAAATATATCGCACAGAGAGCCGACCTTCTCGGTGCTATAAGGCTTCCCGACAACGCCTTCAGCGGTGCGGGAACAAGAGTTATGACCGACATTATCTTTCTCCAAAAGCGAGACCGTCTTATCGAGGCAGAACCCGGGTGGGTTCATCTCGGCAAGGATGAAAACGGAATAGTTATGAATCGTTATTTCGTGGACAACCCCGATATGATAATGGGCGAAATGCAGATGCGAAGCGGTCCTTTCGGTCCCGAGCCTACTTGCAGAGCGTATGAAGGAGAAGAGC
>JAFQWB010000050.1 GCA_017407725.1 Clostridia bacterium
CATCTAAATGTGAACAAGGTATAAACTGTAAGGTAACATATAAGGATTTTTAAGCCTTTTTTTAAACTTTTTCTCTTTCAGTATATGCAAAAGCCTTCCGAAAGATTAGAGATAATTTTTATTTGTCACTATCTCTGAAATAAGCGGCGGCAAGATCGACCACAAGACCGTAGCTTTTTATGCCTGCGCTCTGACCCTGCATTTGCTGAAAAGCATCGTTTACAGAGCTTGAAACGTTCGAGATCGTACTGTCCTTATATGTGTCCATGAAGTCATTATATGCAAGTGCCTCGTATATATATTTCTCGTTTACCGTGTCAAGCATATCAAAATATACATTCTTGTCGGCAGAATAAAGAGCAGATGCAGCATATTCGAATACCTGAGTGTATCCGCTGTATTTTATATACGCATCGTCCGAGGCGATGCAGACAAGGAATGCAACGAAGTTTGCCTCATCCTCTCTTGCAATACCTCTCTGATGTGCCATTTCGTGAGCAACGGTAAAAGGAAGGATGTAGTCGGGATAGTTGACGTTGACGTTCGCTTCACCCGTGAAGAAGGAATATACTCCTGAAATGTGCGTGTAGGTCATCGGCTTTGACAGCATGATGCGCTTTGTGTAGGACGGAAACGACGATATAAAGGAATATTCTGCGCTTACCTTGTCATAAGCGGAGTCAAGCTTTTTGCAAAGCTCTCTGTATGAATAGGGAAGAGAGGAAGAGCTGCCCTTTTCGATCTCGATTTCGCTTGCAACAGAGTTGATGCCCTCTGCAAGGGTGTAGCAGGTGCTTTCAAGCTCTGCGGTGCTTATCGGTCTTCTCTCAAGACCCATTTTCTCATCAAGACCCTTGGTGTGATAGGAAGTACCAAGTGTAAATACGAAAAGAATATAGACCGAAAGAAGCACCGAAATAAGAGCGATTAAAATTGATTTGAGACTTTTTTGATCATTTCGTCTTGCAAATACAAAAAGAAGGATGCAGATGAAAATAAATATTGCAGGAAGAAGAATGATCATTGTCTCTGCAATAGAAAAAGGAATTACAGATGTGATAAGTGCAAGAATCGCCCTGAGGGCGGCGGCAGGATATGAATTTATAAAATCGGCAAATGGAGTTATGAGAAAGGATAAAAGATGCACGGAAAGTGATAAAAGCGCGGCAAGGCAAATAATAATAAAATAAAGGGGCAGAGCCGAGCGTAATTTTTTGTACAGAAGTTTTGCTTTGGTCATTGGTTTTTCCTTTCGGGGTAATTGCTAAAAAATAAAACAAAGGGGTTTTGGTATGAAAATAACAGCTTTTTTAATTGCCGCACTGCTAATTGTCGGCTTACTTGTCGCAAATGCTGTATCGGGGTCTGATTCTCCGATGCTTGAGGTTGCATCATCGGAGATAAAAACGGTAAAGAGCGTTACCGCATCGGATAAAGTAAGCTTTGAGGCGTCGGATTTTGATGATACGGCAGGGATACGCTTAAAGAGTATAACCGTACTTTCGCTTCCCGAAAATGGCAGACTTATGCTCGGAAACAGCGAGGTGATGAGGGGACAGATCATAGCGCGTTCATCACTTGAATATCTTAGCTATGTCTTTGAGGGCGAGAGCTGTGAGGCTGATTTTGAGTACGGATATATGAGCTCGGGTAACGGGTATACCGCAATTTGCAAGATGTACAGGCTTGATGAATTCAATCTTCCGCCCGTCTTTGACACCGAAAGCTTTTCAGAGTACGGAATTGCAGTTTCAGGTAAGGATTATTATCTGCGCACAGATGTTCGTGATCCCGAATCCGATCCCGTAAGTCTGTCTGTTGTCTCTTATCCCGAAAACGGGGTTCTTGCGCTTGTGTCCGAAAGCGGAGATATCAGATACAGAGCTGGGGACGGATATGAGGGAAGCGACAGCTTTACCCTTGTCGCAAGGGATCTTTACGGAAACGAGTCGGGTGAATTCACGGTATATCTGTCTGTGGTAAGATGCACCTCTGAGCCATACTGCGATCTTGAGGGGAGCAGAGCCGAGTCCGCTGCTGAGCTTCTTCGCGAAAGAGCGGTTCTGAGCGGATACTCTGTAGGGTCAAGTGCATATTTTGAGCCCTTGTCGCTTATAACGAAAGAAGAATTTGTCGCCGCGGCTCTTTCTGCCGCAGGAATAACCGATCTTGACAGTAAAAAAGCCACGGCGTTTGCTGATGAAAATAAGATTGACGAAAATCTGCTTTCAGCCGTCTCTTATGCATTTGATAAGGGCTGGCTTGACAGCGAGGTTACCGGAGCGGTGAATTACTTTGAGCCAAAGAAGGGAATAAGCTACGAAAGTGCGCTCGCGTTCGTCTTTGAAATGATAGGCGTAAGACCTTGCATTCCGCTTGATCTTGACGGTGAGGATCTTTTAACGGGTGAGGCGGCGGCAATGCTGCTTGAGAGGGTTATCGCCTTTACCCTTTTTGAAACCAGATAGAGAGAACCTTTTCTATCTGAGTATCCCAGTATTCCCACGCGTGAATTCCGCTTGACTCAGAGTAGATATGATCGTATGAGCATTCGCTCAGAAGCTTTGAAAAGCGTCTGTTATCCTCAATGAGGTGATCCTCGGTTCCGCACCACAGGTAGATAGATGGTCTTTCGGAAAGCGATGATACCTTCTTTCCAAGATAGTATACGTCGTGCATTGACTCGGGTATACTCTCGGGATCGCCGAAAATGTTCTGGAAGGAAGAAAAATGTCTTGTCTTTGCATATGTGTAAACGTCAAGAGCACCCGAGAAGGCGGCGATAGCGCAGAACTTGTCGGGATTGTTGAGTCCTATCTTGAGTGCGCCGTAGCCACCCATAGAAAGACCTGCTATGTAGTTATCCTCTCGCTTGTCGCTCATGCCCTTGAACATAGAGCGGCAGAATTCGGGAAGCTCCTTTGAAATATATGTGTAGTAGGCGTCACCGTTTACCATATCGGTGTACCAGCTTTTTGCTCCGCACGGCATAACTACCGCAAGACCGTAGCGTGCGGCGTATCTTTCAATAGATGTTCTTCTTTGCCAGATAGTCTGGTCGTCCGAAAGTCCGTGAAGAAGATAAAGGGTCTTGTAGGTGGCAGATGCCTCCGATTCCATTCCTATAAGCTTCTTGCGGCTTTCGGGAATTATGATGTCAACCGAGGTGCACATTCCGAGAGAGTCGGAGAAAAACTGAGTGTGTAAGAGTGCCATGGCGTTTATCCTTTCTTTGTGTAAGATGAATCTTGGTTTTATATACTATGATATTAACATATATTTTTTCTTAAATCAATAGGTAATTTGAGGAAGTTATATGCAAAATCCAAATAAAGGCGACAAAAGAGCACATTTTTTGTGCTCTTTTTTTCTTTTCGGGTATTGAAAAAGGGGTGGCAATGTGATAAAATATATTGAATTACGTTAAAAGGATAGGTCTCTTTATGCAGAAACTTAAAAAGATAGTTGCCGATGAGATAGAAAAGATAACTCTCGGTGCTGTAAAGAGCGACGAAATCGTGTCCTCGCTCGCATATCCGCCCGATGACAGTATGGGCGACCTTGCGCTTCCTTGCTTTAAGTTTGCAAAGGTAATGAGAAAATCTCCCGTTATGATAGCGGATTCTCTCGCAAAGGAAATAAATCTTGACTGTATTGAAAAGGTTGAGGCAGTAAACGGATACCTTAACTTCTTCATATCTAAAAAATACTGGATCGGATCTCTTATACCCGAGATACTTTCAAAGGGTGAGGAGTTCGGTAAAAACGATGAGGGCAAGGGAAAGAGAGCGGTATTCGACTATTCCTCTCCCAACCTTTGTAAGCCCTTCCACGTAGGACATCTCCGTTCTACCATAATCGGTCACTCGCTCAAGAAGATATATGAGTTCTGCGGATGGGACTGCGTTGGTATCAACCATCTTGGCGACTGGGGAACTCAGTTCGGAAAGCAGATTGCCGCATACTGCATGTGGGGTAATCGCGAGGACGTTGAGAGAGATGGAGTAGATGCTCTTACAAAGCTTTACGTAAGATATAACAATGAGGCGGCTGAAAATCCTGCGCTTGTTGATCTTGCAAGAGAGGAATCTCATAAGCTTGAAATGGGTGATCCCGAAAATACAGAGCTCTGGAAATGGTTTGTAAGCGTATCTCTTGCAGAGTGTGAGAAGACCTATAAGCAGCTCGGAGTAACTTTTGATTCTTATGCAGGTGAGGCGTTCTATACCGATAAGATGGATGCAGAGGTTCAGAAGATGAGAGATGCAGATATTCTTAAGCTCGACGACGGTGCTACTATCGTTGATCTTTCCGAATACAAGATGCCTCCATGCCTTATTTTAAGATCGGACGGATCGACTCTTTATCCCACAAGAGATATTGCGGCGGCAGTATACAGAAAAAACACATATAACTTTGATAAATGTCTTTACGTTACTGCTTATCAGCAGTGTCTGCACTTTGCTCAGTGGTTCAAGGTAATTGAGCTTATGGGCTACGATTTTGCAGACGGACTTGTTCACGTTCCTTACGGAATGGTAAGCTGTGGCGGAGCAAAGCTTGCAACAAGAACGGGTAACGTTGTTCTTATAAAGGATCTTACCACGGCGGCGGTTGCCAAGGTTACAGAGGTAATGAAGGAAAAGAACCCCGATCTTGCAGATCTTGATGAAACCGCACAGGCAGTAGGTGTGGGAGCTATCGTATTCTACTTCCTTCTCGGAGGCAGAATAAAGGATATCGACTTCAATATGGACGATGCGCTTTCCTTTGAGGGAAATACCGGTCCTTATGCACAGTATTCTTATGCAAGATGCTGCTCAATACTTGAAAAGCTTGGCAGCTATGCAGAAAACACCGCAGAGATGGAGCTTACCGAAAAGGACGAGGAGGTCCTTTCAAGAACTCTCGCCAAGTTCTCTGAGAGCGTATCTCTTGCGGCAAGCGAAAACGAGCCCTCTGTAGTAACAAGATACATTCTTGATCTCTGCGCCGATTTCAACAGATTCTATCACAGCTGTCCCATACTCAGCGTATCTGATGAAAAGATAAAGGCGGCAAGAGTTGCACTTGTCAAGGCAACAAAGACAGTTCTCGGATCTGCACTGCAGCTTATTTGCATGAAGACTCCGTCCAAAATATGAAAGAAGGTAATAAAGATGTCAGGACACAGTAAGTGGAAAAACATACAGCACAAAAAGGAAAAGACAGACGCTCAGAGAGCAAGCGTATTTACAAAGATAGGTAAGGAAATGGCTATCGCCATCAAGGCGGCAGGTCCAGATCCCGTATCCAACACAAAGCTCCGCGACCTTATCGCAAAGGCAAAGAGCCTTAACGTGCCTAACGATAATATCGACAGAATTATCAAGAAGTTTTCAAGCAACGATGCTGCAAACTATGAGGAGATCGTATACGAGGGATACGGACCGTCAGGCGTTGCTGTTATCGTAGTTGCCGCTACAGATAACAGAAACCGTACGGCAGGCGACGTAAGACACTACTTTGATAAGTACGGCGGAAACCTCGGACAGAACGGATGCGTTTCCTATATGTTCACAGATGCGGGCACCATCATTATTGACGGCGAGAACGTTGCTGATGAGGATAAGCTTATGGAGGACGCACTTGAGGCAGGAGCTTCCGATATCATTGCCGATGACGGAATTTTCGAGATCAGAACAGAGCCCGATGATCTCAGCGCAGTAAAGGAAGCGCTTGAGGGAATGGGATATAAGATCGAGAGCGCAGAGCCCGACAAGATCCCCTCCACTTACGTTACACTTGAGAGCGAGGACGACTTAAAGAAGATGAACCTTCTTCTTGAAAAGCTCGACGAGCACGACGACGTTCAGAACGTGTATCACAACTGGGAAAACGAAGAATAATATCGGGGATGTAAAAAAAGCCCTGACCGCAAAAAGAGAAAAAATACTATTTACGGTATTTTCAATTCACAAGTATATAAAATCGATATTTGTAAGGAAAGAAACTCTCGGCATCCCTGCCGAGAGTTTCTTAATTTAATCTCTTTTTGCTGCGGACGAAATCCGCCTTCGACGTACGCCTGTACGTCTCACAGGCAGATGTTCGTCCACTCAGAGCATTTTTTCCTATCCCCTTGTTTTCGGGGAGTGATGCTTGTGTATATGATTTCATACAAAAAAGGTTATATTAACAGCAAAACTTTATAAGTATGCACATATAATTTTTAACAAAACAACTTGACAAATAAAGAGTATTGTGCTATAATTGTAAAGCAGTTTTGCTTTACTGCAAGTAAAACACTTTACAGGTGATTAAAATGACGCCCGAAAAGGCACTTGATATATCTCTTCTTCTTGAGTTTTACGGAGCACTTCTTACAGAAAGACAAAGAGAGCTCGTTGAGTTTTATTATAATGACGATCTGTCACTTTCCGAGATTGCCGAAAACCTCGGAATAACAAGGCAGGGTGTCAGAGACGGACTCAGGAAGGCAGAGGAAGCTCTCAGCTCGTTTGAGGAAAAGCTGAAGCTTTCATATCTCTTCAGAGAAAGAGAAAAAACTGTAGTGCTTGTTAAGAAGAAGCTCGCGGAGAGAAATATAGACGATCCCGAGCTTATCGAGGATCTTGACAAGCTTGTTTCACTCGGTTAGGAGAATTCGTATGTTTCAGAGTTTAAGTGATAAACTGTCTGAAGCCTTTAAGAAATTTAAGAGCAAGGGAAAGCTTACCGCAGCCGACGTAAAGGTCGGAATGAGAGAAGTTAAGCTTGCGCTTCTTGAGGCTGACGTAAACTACAAGGTAGTTAAGGATTTTGTAAATAGAGTGACCGAGCGTGCGGTCGGTGCAGAGGTGCTTGAAAGCCTTCTTCCCGGTCAGCAGGTCGTAAAGATAGTTAACGAAGAGCTTACCGCAATAATGGGCGGAAGCGTATCCAAGCTTGATATAGCACCCCAGCCGCCGACAGTTGTTATGATGGTCGGTCTTCAGGGCTCGGGTAAGACAACTCACAGCGGAAAGCTTGCGGGTATGTACAAAAAGCAGGGTAAGAGACCTCTTCTCGTTGCCTGCGACGTATACAGACCTGCCGCCATAAAGCAGCTTGAGATAGTCGGCGGTCAGCTTTCTGTTCCCGTATTCACTATGGGAGATAAGATAAGTCCCGTAAAGATCGCAAAGGAAGCGATCGCACACGCGAAGAAAAACGGAAACGATCTTGTTATCATAGATACTGCAGGTCGACTTCAGATAGACGAGACCATGATGGAGGAGCTTACCGAGATCAAGGAAACGGTAACTCCCACAGAGATACTTCTTGTCGTTGACTCAATGACGGGTCAGGTGGCGGTCGATGTTGCGGCAACCTTCAACGAAAAGCTTGATATTACGGGTGTAATACTTACAAAGCTTGACGGCGATACAAGAGGCGGAGCGGCGCTCAGCGTAAGACACATAACGGGCAAGCCGATCAAGTTTGTCGGTATGGGTGAAAAGCTCGACGCGATCGAGCCCTTCTATCCCGACAGAATGGCATCGAGAATACTCGGAATGGGCGACGTGCTCACACTTATTGAAAAGGCGGAGCAGGCTTTTGATGAAAAGAAGGCTGAGGAGCTTGAGAAGAAATTCAGAGAAGCGACCTTTACCCTTGACGATTATCTTGAGCAGTTCGGTCAGATAAAAAATATGGGATCGCTTGAGCAGCTTGCGGGAATGATACCGGGAGTTAAACCGGGTCAGCTCAAGGACGCAAAGCTTGACGAAAAGTATATAGCGAGAACCGAGGCAATAATTCTTTCAATGACGCCTGCAGAGAGAACGAGACCCTCGATACTCAATGCTTCAAGAAAAAGAAGAATTGCGCAGGGAAGCGGAACGAGCGTTGAAGCCGTAAACAGACTTCTCAAGCAGTACGAGCAGATCCAG
>JAFQWB010000051.1 GCA_017407725.1 Clostridia bacterium
ATTTCAAATCCAAAATTGTCATTACCTATATAGACAATTGGAGAATTCAGACCCGCAATTGCGTAATACTCCGTAGTTCTTTCGGTATCATAGTTCAGCTCATCGGTTAGCAGATAATTGCCTGTATAGCATTTATTTATAAGCAAATCACAATCTAGATCGAGATCATCTACTCCACCATACATACTACTTGTCTTTGCCAAATCATGATCACACAACATATGCTGAACACTGGTAGCGTTCGAAGCATCCGCCAATCCCGAACCCCAATGTGGAGTATCGATGGTTATAAGGCGGCGAATATTTTCATCCTTGCCTATATTTTCGATATAGTATCTGGCAACAAGCCCGCCCATACTGTGAGCAACAATGTCAATACAGTAATTAGAATTTGGTGTTATACCGTTTACCTTGCCGAAAAAGCTTGCTTTAGCTTTGGTTGTACCATTCAAGCGTATATCGTTTGCAAGATTCTGTAAATATACGTCAAACTTATTTGCACTATGAATTACCGCATCTTGATTTGGGTAATTAAACACAAACAAATCTTCATTGACTGTATAGCCTTGCTGAACCAAATAATATGCTAAATTTCCGCCTTGAGAATGTGCTTCGTCATTCGGACCATTAAAAACATCTATTATTTCTTGTGTTGCCACATCTGTATATACAAGCCCGCCCAAAGTTGTCGCATTTATCGAGCTGTCAAAATGATTGTTATCCTTATCATCGGTATCGGAAGGATCAACGTATACTCTTGTTTCTGCTCCCCACAAAGTAAATGAATTATCCTTTCTTCCGTGTATAAGCATTACGGCAGGTCTATATACCTCAACATTACAGCTTGTGCTCCAGACAGTGTTTGAACTTTGGATATACTTAGCTGTAACTGTAACTGTTCCTACAGATACACCTGTAAGAACTCCGGTTTGAGAATTGATAGTCGCGCTTCCCGTTCCGTTCGTTACAGACCACACAATGCCGTTTTGTCCGTTTACATCATCATAGCTCGAATACATTACTGCATCAAAATCAAAGGTGTTTCCAACAGCAAGTGCATCTGTGCTTTCCTTGAGTGTCACTCCGTTATACGATGCAGCTATTTCGTTGATTTCCCATCTCTGTATGGCAGCACCGGGCGAAGAATCATATATACCAAGTCTGATATTCGTTTCATATGCGCTATCGTATATAAGCACCTTGGAATTCACGTGTCTGTATATACAGTATCCCATATCATCTGCTTTTATCTTCCATGTCGAAAGTGTATTTACCCCACTATCGGACGTTCCGATATCGCTCATTACAATTCCGTTACCCTGCTCGGTCCACGCCTTTCTGCTATCAAGCATAGAGCGAATGATATAGTTATCATTTCCTATATACTTTATCTTAAACATTGCATATCTCTCATTTGACGTAGGCAGCGTACTTCTGCTGTTTGCCTCAAGATACGCGTTATCATAGAGAGCATTGGGATCGGCATACTGTATTCTGTAATTATTTGCGGCACTCTTCATGTAGTATACGCCTTCTTTAATTACTACGTATACGTTTACAGAATAAACGTCTTCACTTCCGTCTGTATGAGTTACCGTTGCATTTATGACCGTGTATCCCGCCTTGTTTGTGCTGACAACTCCGTTAGAGCCTACTTCTGCAACTACCGTATTAGTAGACTCCCAACTAACATTATCTCCGAAATTATCTACAGTACAATAAAATGACATCCAATCTTCATTTTCATAAAGAATGAATTCTTCATTATTTTCATCAGCTTCTCTGATATCAACTATAGCATTAACGTTGCTTCCGCCCGACTCTATTTCCCAAAGCTGGCCTACGCTTCCGTGAAAGGCGCTCAGATATACGTTTCCTGTAGCATCTACGGACGAGGTGCTTGATGAGCCGTTATGATCATCACGTACGGTCAATGCGCAATTCGGCTCATACGCCGATACTATCTTATAATATCCGCTGTCACTGTCTATCGCAAATATCCAGTCTTGATTTTCAGGTCTGCTCGCACTATAGCTTGTGAGCTGTACGTTTACTTCCGCAGTCTCACTCGATCCGATAAGACTATTATATGCAAAGGAAATGCACTTAGTGTTTCCTATTCCATTATTATCGGTAACAGTCTTTATGCGGAATCCTTCGGTTGCAGAGTCATATTCAAGTCTGAACGCCTGAGTGCTTGTATTGTTCTTTGCATACTGATATACGTTATAAGCGGATGCCGAAGCTGTGATATATTTGCCACTTCCCACATTCTTAAAGCTGTATACTGCTCCGTCCTTTATTCCTCCGTATGGCTCATATGAGTATTCAATTACCATCGTAGGTCTATACGATGCAGTAGTGTATTCCGAAGAATAGATCGGCGTATGATAATTCGACGTTATTGTCGTATATCCTATCTTGAATCCGTTCCATTCCGAGCTCTTAAAGAAATCGGATATTCTTCCGTATTCCATTCTCTTCTCGCTCATCCACGAGGTAAGATCGATAGAATATTTTGAATAGGAGTTAACTACACTTCCGTTATTCGCGCTTGATATCAGGGTTGTCTGCGGCTGTGTATCATAAGTTATCGTGTCCGCATCCCACTCTTCATCTGCCGAATACACACTTAGTACCGGCTTAGCTGTGGTATTCATTCTGAAATTAAACGATGCGCTGTTTACATAATACGCTTCGTCAATGTCAATAAGCTTCTTTATTTTTATATAGGCATAGTAATCCTCGCCGTATCTGTTGCCTATAAGAAGCATAGTCTCTGTAGGTCTTGTTGAATTTGCACCATCGTTTTGATGTACGTAAGTATCCTCATAATTGCTCGTATAGTTTCTTGATGTAAACGAGGGGTCTATTACTACAGGATACTCTCTTTCATCGCTATTAAGCCATTCTTCGCTCGGTGTATAGGTTACAAGTGTCTTTCCATCCTTACTAAACAGCATTACACTTATTTCGTCCGACACATCGCCCTTGGCATCCATCATCCAAGGTGCTCCGAGAGTGAATATACATTCCCCTTCTCTATTTACAAAGGGTACTGTGTTATCATCATTCTTTACTGCATAAAGTCCCTCTGCATTCACAATCATAGTATATGATTTTATTGCATCGGCTGACTTAAGTATTACGTCTTCCTTTACCTTTCCGTGGTATACTGAATAATTAACGTCTACGTTCTCTGTAAAAATATTATTATAGCTGAGGGCTGATACCGATTTTCCCTCGTTTGATATATTACTGAGGGTTTTAACCTCGTTTTCATCGGAAGCCGCATGCACCTTTGCGTTCACTTTAGATATTGTTAGCTCTGCATCTTTAATATTTCCGCCCTTTAAGGACAGACCTTTATCAAAGGACAAGCTCCACGATAACTTATATTCTCCCTCTTCTATAGATACAAGAGAATTATCGTTTGCCTTCTCTGCAAACTGTGTTTTAAATATTTCATTGTTCGACTGATATACACCCTCACTTAACGTAAAGGTATTGTCTACCTCTTTCCATTCTCCGTCTTCTTCATAATGAATCTGATCGGAATATATTACCGCATATCTTCTTCCATCAGGAGTAACGTAATGCTTTGAGAATTCGTTTCTTTTGCTTACGTCCTCCTCAAGAACGGGGTCTGAGTCAAGCTCATTTAAGGCATCTGAAGGCAAGATATCTTTTTCTTCTGCCGCAGAAAAGATTCCTGATGCAAGAACCCCAAGCGGACATATCTGCAGTAACATGGTTAGTGTGATAATGATTGATACTATCTGTGAAAAAATTCTTTTTTTCATTTTCCTTTTCCCCTTTCGGTATTATAATTTTTTTCGTAGAAATACATTTCTGCAATTCCTTTTTAGCACCTTAAACCTTATTTGTCAATAGATTTTTTCTAAATGATACTATCGTATCATTATTTCGTATATATGCACAATTTGGGATATCTCTTTTTGTGCATGGTGAATAACAAAAAACACGCGGAGTGCAAACTCCGCGTGTCATATATTTTATTTAGTCAACAAGCGTGATAGCAACCTTAACGGTGTGCTCACCAACCTCGATCTCTGTCTTGTCAGCTCCCTCGGGCATTGCATCAACGCCGATAACGAGAAGCTCTGACATTACTGTATCAAGATTATCCGAAACGATCTTTTCGATCTCTTCATCGCCGTATTCAAGTGCAATTCTGATGCGGCTTTCGATCTTAAGACCCATATCCTTTCTGTAAACCTGAAGCTTTCTGATAAGGCTTCTTACCATATACTCTTCTTCAAGCTTTTCGTCAATTGCAAGAGAAAGAACAAGAGTGATATCTCCGTCAGCCTCGATTGCATAATCGTTCTTTGCAACAAGAGCAATATTGAAGAGATCCTTTGTTATCTCGGGCTCAAATTCGTCAAACTTGACCTTGCCCTCTGCATTAAGAGCAGCATATACCTCTGCAACCTTTTCATCAGAAAGACCTGCAACAAATTCCTTGAACTTATTAACGTCCTTTCTGAGAACGCCGCCTGCCTTACCGAAGTTAACAGAGAGGCTGGGAGTTACGAATGAATCTGTATTTTCAACGAAGGAAATATTCTTGATATTTACCTCGCTCTTGATAGCAGCATCAAAGATCTCAACTGCGCCCTTGATCTCATCGTTTGCAACGAGATAGAGATCGGAAAGAGGCTGCTTGATCATTATAGCCTTTTCGTTACGGATCTTCTGAACGAGCGCGATAATATCTCTTGCAAGAGCTGTCTTGCCTATAAGATCATCACCGAAGGAAAGCTCAAGACCTGTGGGGAAGTCGGAAAGGTGAACGCTCTCACACTCGTTCTTTTCGAATTCTCTTACAGAATCGTGCCAGATAAAGTCTGTCATAAAGGGAATGATGGGAGCCATTACTCTTACAACGCTCTTGATAACCGTGTAGAGAGTGTAGTAAGCAACCTGCTTTTCCTCAGGGGTTCCCTTCCAGAATCTCTTTCTGTTAATTCTGATATACCAGTTATTAATATCGTCAACAAGAGCCTCAAATGCCATAAGAACAGGCTGATACATCTGATTTGAGTAGTTCTCGTTTGCGATCTTTATAAACTCGTTTGTTCTGAGAAGTGCCCACTTATCGCTTGCCGAAAGCTCATCGTCGGAGGGCTTATAGCCGTCGAGATTCGGCTTATCTATGCTTGCGTAAGTGTTGAAGAATGTGTATGTGTTATAGAATGCAAGAATTCTTCTCTTGGCATCGTCGCCGAGAGTGTATCCGAAACGGAGGTCGTTAACCGACGTTGTTCCTGCATACAGATATCTGATGGTATCTGCGCCCATAACCTTTATAGCGTCGTTAAGAACGATATTCTTTTCTTTTCCCGCGCTCTTTGAGAACTTTTCTCCGTTCTCTCTTACAACGCTTCCGTGAGTTACTACCTTCTTATAAGGTGCGCATCCCTCAAGCGTTACGCTCATAAAGAGGATGGAATAGAACCAGAGTCTTACCTGCTCTACCATCTCAATTACAACGTCGCTGGGGAAGTTCTTTCTCCAGAACTCTCTGTCAGAGAAGTACTTCTTTGTAACGAAGGGAGTGATACCTGCGTCAAGCCAGCAGTCACCAACCTCGGTAACTCTCTTAACCTTTGCTCCGCAGTCACAGGTTATCTCAATATCGTCTATCCAAGGTCTGTGGAAGTGAGGAATCTTTTCAACCTCTTCCTTAGAACTTCTTTCTATAAGCTCCTCGCGGCTTCCGATAACTGTTATCTTGCCGCAGTCGGGACATACGTAGAAAGGAAGGGGGAGACCGTAGAAACGCTTTCTTGAAATGTTCCAGTCGGTCATATTGTTGAGCCAGTCGATCATTCTCTTCTTAACGTGAGCGGGCTGCCACTCAACAGTTTCAACTGCCTCAAGCATCTTGGGTCTTATCTCGTCGCTCTTGATGTACCACTCGTCAACGAGCTTGAAGACGATGTCTGTCTTACATCTCCAGCAATGAGCATACTTATGTGTATATTCTTCGGTAGCATACATATTTCCGCGTGCTCTGAGCTCTGCGAATATATCCTCTGCAACCTCTGTTGTTGTCTTTCCTGCAAGGTCACCGAAGCCCTCGATTATTCTGCCTGCCTCATCGATAGGAGAAATTGCGGGAATATCGTACTTGAGTCCTAAGTTAAAGTCCTCCTCACCGCATCCGGGAGCGATGTGAACAAGTCCTGTACCCTCGGAATCAACGATGTCCTCCCACGGAATAACCTTGTGAGTGAACTTCTGAACCTCAAACTCGGGGAATATGGTGGTATAGGTAAGTCCGAGAAGCTCCTTACCCTTTACAGTCTTGATTATCTCTTTTATGTTCTTTCCGATAACCTTCTTAACTATCGATGCACCGCAGATAACAGGTCTTCCGCCCTCTTTAAGCGCAACGAAGGAATAGTCAAGCTCGGGATTTACCGCAACTGCACAGTTGGAGGTAAGTGTCCAGGGTGTTGTTGTCCAAACGAGAAGATCTGCCTCGATCTCGTTTATGGGCATACGGAAGAATACCGCATTGCAGGTAACCTCGCTGTAGCTTCCGCTCATTTCGTGTTCGGAAAGAGAGGTTCCGCATCTGGGGCACCACGACATAACTCTGTGCTTCTTTACAAGCCAGCCGAGATCGTCACACTTCTTAAGGAAGTGCCAGATTCCGAGAATGTTATCGTCTGTATTTGTGAAATAAGAATTGCTCCAGTCCATCCACTGACCGAGATCCTTACTCTGCTCTGTAATTACTGCCGCATACTTCTGAACTCTTGACATACAGGTGTTTGTGAAGTTGTCCATACCGAACTTTACGATATCGCTCTTATCCTTGAATCCGAGCTGCTTTTCAACCTCAACCTCAACCCAAAGACCCTGCGCGTCAAAGCCGTTCTGATAGGTTCCGTCCTTGCCGAGCATGCTGTTGTATCTGAGTGTTATATCCTTGAGAGTTCTTCCGAACGCATGGTGAATACCCATGGCGTTGTTTGCGGTTATAGGACCGTCAAGAAAACGGAAATATTCATTTCCTTTATTCTTTGCGCGAAGCTTTTCAAAATAATTATTCTTCTCCCATAAGGCCTTGACCTGACCTTCGGCAGATTCGAAATTGTAACCCTTTTCGTCTTTTATCATCATAACGGGGTCATCCTCCTGTTCACGTCTTTTATATGTTACTTTCACAATTTATTATTGTATCACATATATTGCCAATTTGCAATAGTGTTTTTGTTAAAAATCAGCGCTCAAAGGTCAAAATTGAATGCAAATTATCCTCTTCATCCTTCATAACGACAGTTATGACCCCGTCGCTCACCGAATACGAGGCTTTTATACTCTCACCGTACTTATACTGCTTCTGGTAATTTATACGTATCTTTGAGAACTTCCCCTCGCCGTAAAGCTCATCGGGAAGAACCTCAAGTGCCGCCGAAAGATATGCGGTATTGTGCATATGCTCACCTGTATCTATATCGGCACGTCTTACGGCAAAGGTCTTTTCACCGAGAAGCTCTGACGGCAGCTTTATTCTTTCAATATCGGAATCGAACACCGCATGCTCCGGCTCTGACTCAAGTCTTGATTCATACATTTCGGCAGGCGGAATAAGCTTACCCTCAAAAAGATCGAAAAGCACCCACTTTGATGTCGCTCTTGCAAGAAGCTCTCCACTCTCCGAGAGCATCTCATAATC